>CAWVZF010000007.1:0-44487 GCA_963934665.1 uncultured bacterium
GTAAGCCGACCCGCCTTTACGGGAGGGAGGTCGGCCAATGGGCAGTTCTCTTACAACTTGTCACCCATATGAACGAACATCTCGGTCAAGCGATCGCATATGCGAGGATGAATCAAGTAGTTCCCCCGTGGTCGAGCTAGGAGAAAGTCACTATGTCCCGCCGACCTCAATTGTTCATCAGTGTAGTCGTACTTACCGCCATATTCAGTTGTCAGAGCCAACAAATGGAATCGCCTGACCCCTCGGAGGTGGAAGCTATGGTGGACCAGGAACCCGGTTCGAAATTGGCTCGTCTCTTAGCTGAAGGTCAGGCAGTCTTCGGGATGTTCGCACGTCCTCAGAATGCTGAGGGTGGTCGGGTTGCTGCTGCAAACGATGAGACGGATTTCATTTTTTATTCCCTAGAATCTGGGCCATGGGATATACCGACGATGGCATCCTTCATGACTGCGATGGCTGAAGCGTCCGACGAAAAGGAACCACATCCGGTTACGCTTCGAATTCCACCGATTCGTGAGGATCGCGAGGCTGCGCTCACCCATATTTCTGAAGGTATCGCTGCTGGTGTTGAGGGGGTTGTATTCCCTCACGTTGAGTCAGTACAGGATGCGGAACTTGCGGTGAGTTCGATGGGCAGTCGCCTTTGGCCCAGTAACCCCAGCGGGGATCTCATTAATATCCTCCTCATAGAGGATCAGGTAGGTATCGCTGCGGCTCGAGAGATTGTAGGGACACCGGGTGTCAGTGTAGCGATTCCCGGTCCAGGTGATCTTCGTAGGGCTTATGAGGGAGATATGCAGGCGGTAGAGGCTGCGATTCAGACTGTACTTGCAGCGTGCAAAGAATTTGATGTGGCATGCGGGATTACTGCTGGCGTCGATGACATTGCTGAGCGGCTGGCACAAGGGTTTAAGCTCATCATAGTCAATCAGCCCGAAGCGCTTTCGGTTGGTCTTGAGGAGTCTGGTCGTGGGGGTTGAGCGGCTGGTTGTGGCGGTGGGGTCAGACAGATTTAAGCTGATTGCAGTGAGCGCTGTTCTATGCGTGATTGCGGCGTGCTCTGACGTGCCAGGCGACACCAGTGCAGTTAATGCTGGATCTTCCGCCAGGCTAATACAGCTATGGTCTGCAGGCACACCCGCGTTCGGTGTCTTTGTCCCAAATGAACGTCCAAGAGGCGAGGTGGCACCTGACGGTTCTCGTCTCCCGCCACTGTATACCACCGAGGGAGGCGCAAGTCTCGGCAAAAATCCTCTACTGGACTACCTCTTTCTGAACCTAGAGGGGAATTATGATACGGAGGCTGTAGCTGCGATTGCGGAAGGTATTGGTCAATCTGATAAAGCCGAAGGCCCTTCTCTTCTTGTCCGAATTCCACCCATAGAACGGGATGGTGCCGAAGCAGCCCGAGCGCGGGTGATCGAGTCACTGCAGTTGGGCGCAGACGGTATTGTGATTCCGCATGTACGTAGTGCTGAGGAAGCACGATTGGCAGTGAGTTTCTTCACAGATGCTGGAGTTAGCGTTTGGTCTCCTGATAATCCGGATGGCGAGAAACTGGCCATGATCATGATCGAAGATGCAGGTGCACTCGCGGCGGCAGCAGAGATCGCGGATACGCCAGGTTACAGCGTTTTGGCCTGTGGTATTGGAAGTCTTTCACGTGATCTCGGGAGCCGTGAAGCCGGAGAAGCCGGTACACAGGAAGTGCTGCAGCAATCAGCCCGAGTGGGTCTCCCGAATATGATCACTGCCAATGCTCAAGATGTGGAACAGCGGCTCGAAGAGGGCTTTCTTGGTCTACTGATGTCGGGTCCGAGTGCAGACGAGGCGATCCGTATCGGTAGGTTGGCAGTCGGACGTTAAAACTGCGCTGGTACCAGCAGAGCAGGGCCCCGGCTAAGCCCGACTTCCCTATCCCGCTTCCGCCTGGTCTACTCCTGCGCGCAGCGCTGTGATTAACCTAGGTATCTCAGACTCCGGGGTCGCACAGAGAGCTACTCGGACAGCACCCTTAAGGGGTATCACATAGACGCCCATATCACGCATCGCCGCAGCGGTCTTTTCGCCATCGGGAGTGAATACCACAACAAAGAAGCCGCCATCGTAGCGAGGTACATCAAGCCCTGCAGCACCCGCAGCTCTATTAAAAGCTTCAACTCTTGTCCTTAAGAGTTCGACTAATTCGGCTCGATCAGTATCAGCGCGCTTACTCAGTTCGGGGTCTACGAGTAAATCTGTTACAGCAAGTTGGCCCAGATGGTTGGAGTTCGACCACGTCGCTCGGCACGTGAACCCTAGGGCATTCGCAAGCTTGTTCCTCTCCTCTTGATCTGGATGCAGTGCAACGAGTGAGCCGATCCTAGCACCGTACTGACAAAAGGATTTAGAAGCTGTCCATGCCAAGAGCACTGTGGTCGTCTCTAGCATTGAGGGGACCGCATCAATCCAGAGGTCCGCACTGTCGCCACCAAATCGGTGGTAGGCTAGATCGAGGAGTACGGCTACGGGCGCTTCTTCTCCTGCTTCACGAACCGCTTCGGCGATGCCCATCCACTCACCTGCATCCAGAGAGTATCCTGTCGGGTTGTGGCAAGGAAAATTCAGGATTAGCAGCAAGCGTCCCTGGGTGTCTAAATGTTGACGCATTCCTCTTTTCATCGCTTCCAAGTCGAAGCTCAGATCCGAAGAGAACATGGGAAAAGTGCTGACGTCTCTTTCCAGATGCTGCGCGATCACCGGGTACGGACCCCAGTAGTAGTCGGTCGTGAGAGCCTGGTGACCCGGCTCTACAAAGTTCTTGATTGCTTGATAGATTGCGCCACTGCCCCCTGGAGTGGTTACTGCTACCGACTTCGATAAAAGATCTGGATGCTCCAGAAGGTCTTTTCTGACTGCTTCGAGGAAAGGCGGAGATCCAGAGATCGGAGAGTAGCCTGCTGCCTTACTAGTGGGCACACGGGCTATCGCTTCAGCCACACTCGGCATAACTGCGATTTGACCCTCATCATCCATTAGGGCGCCCATTGTTGCATCGAGGATTGATTCTCCGGCAGCTGCGCGTGCCCTAGCCTCACTATTCAGTCTGAAAATAGGGTCATTGCCTTCACGAGCCTGAGAGGCTGAGGCCAACGCACTGATCGCGCGTGTGGTCATCGATTTTCACCTTGCAAGGTGCCATCAAGTTCAGCGTAAACTTGCTGGATCGCCCGGGGAGCCTGACTCGTAAAAAGTGACCAGCTCTCAAGTTCGCCGAAGTTGGCCTGGATCTGAGCATCCTCAAGGCCATAGCCTTCCTCGTACTGCTGAGTAGCTAGTTCGATGACACGGATCACCGCACGCCGATAAGTGTCTAGCTCTTGCTCCAGCACAGCGGAAGAGTCAACGAAACCATGACCCGGCACGTAGGTATCGACATCCATCGCTTGGGCTCTCTCAATCATTTCTACCCATTCCGAGGGATAAGCTGAGCGCATTGCTGGGAAGACTCGGTTCAGGTAGGCCTCACTCATGAAAAGAATTTTCTCTTCAGGGAGATGGACTACGAGATCTCCACCGGTATGGGCACGTCCAAGGAAGAGGATCTCAATCGTTCGGCCTCCGAGTTCCAAGACCTCACGTTCATCAATGATTTGGCTAGGGAGCACGATTGGTGGGGCTTCCGCGGCCCTGTTCGGTGCGTTGGCACTAGCCTCAAGTGTGGCTGCTGAAGTAGGGTGAGCCAGGAATTCAGCTTCAGAGGGAAATGCGGAGTTACCGGCCGTATGGTCACCGTGGTCCGAACAAATTACCACATGGGTTATGGGCTGATCAGTAATTTCAGCTATGTGGTCAATCATCCTCTGGGTCTCTTCAACGCTACCCTGGCCGTCAGCAACGAGGACGCCCTCATTGGTTACGACAAACATGCTGACCGTCGCAAATCTCTCATCACCCGCAGACCTGAGTTGCTCATATGAGTACACTCCGGTTGCGAGCTCTTTAATGCGCGGGAAATCTTCGTCGGTGTAACCACGAGCATAAGGGTCTGCAGTTCGGATTACGTCCTCAGTTACAATAGGATCAGTGCGGTCCGTTGGCGCTTCTTCTTGTGTGGATTCACCGCACGCCGAAGAGATGATGACTACGATCCATAGGAGGTTTAAAACCCTGGTCGCCATGCTTGCATTCCCTAGGTAAAATGATCACGCAGACTGATTAAGAGAAACCACAATGATGAATCGGAACTTAGTTGTCACGGCTTTAGTCGCATTTCTTATAGCATTTATAGCAGCTATGGCTATGCAGCGTGAACAAGCACCTGCAGTTACTCAGGTAACTGATGATGCAGCGCTACAGGCTGAGTTGACCATGGAGCGGCCGATCGAGGCCCTTAATTCGATCTGGATCGAAGAACTTACTTGGATCGAGATTCGGGATAGGATGGCTGACGGGACGAACACCGTGATCATCCCAACTGGTGGCATCGAGCAGAATGGTCCTTATGTGGCTATGGGCAAGCACAACTATGTCCTTCAGGGAGCTTGTGAAGGAATCGCCCGCGAACTCGGTAACGCACTATGTGCACCAATAGTGAAACTTGTTCCGGAGGGTGGTATAGAGGAGCCAACCGGCCATATGCGTTATTCGGGAACCATCAGTCTTCGAGAAGAAACATTCCAGGCGGTCCTGGATGATGTTGCGAGCAGTCTACATGCACATGGCTTCGAGCATATTGTGTTTATAGGTGATAGTGGCGGCAATCAAGATGGGATGGCGGCAGTGGCCGATCGACTGAATGAGCGTTGGGAAAAATCTACGGCCCATTATATCCCTGAATTTTACGATAACGCCGGAGTGCAGAGAGTCATGGAAGAAGAGTTCGAGATCTTTGAGGAATCCGAGGGCTTTCACGATACCTACTGGCTTACCGCCATGCAGATGACTGTAGATCCTTCTTCAGTTCGTTATGAGGAGCGGGTTGCTGCTGGTCGTGCCTCAATTAACGGGGTTTCACTTACTCCGCTCGAGAAGACGATTGAGGTAGGCACGAGGCTCATGCAGTATCGAATAGACAACACATCGCGACTGATACGGGCTGCGACCGAGAGTGCCCACTAATCATTTACGAATAGTGAACATTGGGTGAAGGCAGGGCTTTGCTAGCTCCCGGCCTTCCATAGGTCGTAGCGCATTCTAAGCGTGATCACAGGGTTCCCATTCTCGTGTGGCTCGATGTCCTCATCAGTCGCGCTGATGTACATCGCGTAGTCACCATCGTTGAATGACGCTCCCTCAGGATCATCTGTATCAGCTTGGAGGATATATGCGACATGCGCATTCCGGCTGTCGCAAGCCGCATCGGGAACGGGCACTGTTTCACAGGTACAACGCACGTCCCCGCCCGCCTCATCAGCTGCTTCCATCGCTGCCATCACTCGGTCAGCGAGTGACCCGTTCTCTGCTTCGAAGGCCCGTGAGGCGTTATGCACGACTACATCCGAAGCCAGAATATTGCCCTGAACAGAGTAGTAGATTTCAGTATCTGTGACCCGACCCTGCTGTGACAGTGATGCAGCACTATTACCGCTGCCAGAAAAGCCAACTGATCGGCCCTGCATGTCTACGATACCAAATTGGCGCCGCTCAATGTCTGGGTCTTGTTTGAGGAGTTCCAGGATCGCAGTGGGATCGGCTCCAGCTTTTATTTGGGCATAGATGAGTTGCTGGTTTTCTCTTGTACGGTCGACTCCGGCCTGCGCGGCTGCGACACCGATCCCTGGCACTACGATTGCCTGGATATCCATAAGGCCTTTCGAGGGGAAGCCAGCGAATCTGCCCTGAGCAACGCATGTTGCTGAGGCAATTACAACCTGGCCCGTTCTGGCGTCTACTGCGATGACTGACCATGTGGCGGACAGTGAAGTCGGCAAGAGTGTGCAGGCAGCAATAAACAAAACCACCGCTTGTCTCAAATCTCGTACGATTTTCATACTCATCTCCACTCTCCATCGATCCAAGTGCACCAAGGCTCAAGGAGTCCGAGCCAATCCATAGCTGGCTGTCCGATTGGGGCTCCTGGAGGAGCACTCACCGAACTCGGCATTTGTCCTGAATCGTAAGGCCTTCCGAGGAATCGCCTTATGTCAAGCTGGAGCAGCACAGAGGCATCAGAAGGCTCCATCTCCGCTAGGCGACCGGCTAAGGTCCTAAGTGCAAATGTCGACTGCGCCCTCACCTGCATCATTGGCGCGGTCTCCGCTAGTGATTTCACCCTTTCAATTACTACGCCAGCAACCGTATTTCTGATCTCGTTCTCGTAACTGTTGTTTGCCTCTCCCTCAAAAGCGGCCTGGAAAAGTCTTTGTAAGACATCGCTTAAGCCCGGCATCGAAGGATCCAACATCTTCTGTTCCACCAGTCTCGCTGCTCGGTCTGCCGTGAGGATGTTGTTCACGGTGTGGTTTGCTGCTACGAATGCAGGTGTGAGCGCATCGAAGGCGGAGCCTGTGTAGCGCGGGAAAAGCTCTCGTGTCCTGCCGTATCCTGGAGGTCTTGGAGGAATCGCCTCAAGAACTGAAGTCGGAAGAGCTAGCTCGCTAGGAGAAAGAGTTCTCATTAGAGCATCCAATGCTCGGTTTTGATACTCGGAAGCAATATGCCAGACAGGTCTCAGGCCATCACCTCTAGTCGCATAGATGTAGCCCACCCCACCCATCACCGATGCAGTGGATTCCACCTGATATCGATGATGCAGATACAGGGGTACTAGCACCTCTTCGATTGTTGCCATGGGCATTCCGTTCTTGATGGCTGCCTCGCCGAACCGGGACATGGCTACTGATCTCACATCCATCATTCGGTCCAACTCGTCAGCCATGTCAGTGCCATTCGCCCATTGGTCTGCTTGAGGCGTTGTCTGGACATCCTGGTTTGACATATAGCGCACATCATCATCCCAGGCGTCTTCAAGAACTTCTATCAAGGCAGCTTCATCATCTCCTCCTCCGACGAAGTCTTGATACCCGAAAGTGACAGCGACCTTATCCCAGTCACCGATCCCCACGTCGTAGACCTGAGAATGGTCTAACGAGCCATCACTATTAAGGGTGACGAGGGGATGTGGGTAATCCATTACTGAGATGCGACCAGCGGTGCTGTTGTAGTAGTTGTGGCCTAACCCGATCGTATGCCCCACTTCATGTGCCGAAAGCTGGCGGATCCGGGCCAGTGCCCACTCGGCGATCTCAGGGGTCAGTTCATCACCTTCTGTATAAGGAGAGAGTAAGCCTTCGGCGATCATGTAGTCTTGCCGAACCCGGAGTGAGCCAAGAGTCACGACCCCCTTAATAATTTCTCCAGTGCGAGGATCGGATACCGACCCGCCGGTACTCCAGCCTCTTGTGGATCGGTGTACCCAATTGATGACGTTGTAGCGAGCATCCAGTGAACTAATGCTGTCTGGCCTCAGTGTAACTTGGAAAGCATCGCGATATCCTGCGGCCTCAAAAGCCTGATTCCACCACCTAGCTCCATCCAGAAGGGCGGAACGAATCGGTTCTGGCGCTCCGGGGTCCAAGTAGTAGATAATCGGCTCCACAGGGTCACTTACCGCTGCAGATGGATCTTGCTTTTGAAGCCGATGGCGTCGGATAAAACGCTGGGTCATTGGCTCATCAAGGGGTACTGCATAGTCCTGGTAGCTCGACGATCCGTAACCAGAACGCGGATCGAACATCCGCGGTTCGTAGTCATCATCTGGAAGTTGGACGAATGAGTGGTGAAGACGGATGCTTGCCGCTTCGCTGGTCGAAGCAACGCTACCCACACCCTCGAATCCGCCCCCCCCTCTCCCGCCACGGCCACCACCACCACCTGATTGCTGAACGAAGGTGAGTTCTACTTCCAACTCTGTATTTGTCGGAAACGAGCCTGTCATGTCCATGTAGACTGAGCTTCGGCTGTTATCTAAGCGGTACGTCCCTGGACTCATCCTTTGGCCGGCATTCGTAGCATCTCTAATTAGAAAGTCTGTCAGATCAACGAGGACTCGCTCGCCCGTTTCTGCAGCTGGGGTGAAGCTCCAAAGGATTGATCTCGCAAACGCATCTCGCACCGCTTGTGTCTCAGCCGGGTTGTCACTGTTCGCCCTGAAACGATAATTGGGCTGAACCATTAAGATCTTACGACCTACTCGTTCAAACTTGACGATTCTTGAGCCACGTAGGGCTCCACGGTCGAGACCGATATCATTTGATCCAAGTCCCGCACCAAATCCAGCAAAATGGATCATCTCTTCATCAAGCTCCGGAATCTCCATCCAGAGCTGACCGAGGCCGGCGTCCCAGTACAGGGGGAGAAACCCCTCAAGGCTATCCATACCATCGGTTCTCTCCTCAATGGTAGGGAGATCCCCCATGCTTTGATCCCCACTACTGGCTCGTTGAGCAGAGAGTGGGTTTGATGACACACTCGCCAGGAGTGCGACTATGACGAAGAACTCTAAAGAGCGCTTAGATCCTACTGAGGTCATGCGGTCCTCCTAGATATTTCCATTACTGAATTGTTTTATGGATACGCTTGGGTGCTTTCAGCGAGAGAAGTCGATGGTTGCATCGAGTATCTCACCGCAGTCAGCGATCTTTACGGCCCCCGATATGGTTGCTCCGTGTTCCGAGATCGTTAAGGCACCGTCCATGGTGCCACCACTGCACCCGGTGGCCGGGTTGTTTCCATATGCGATCCCTACCGTAAGCTGGTCGCCTGCTAGAGTCCCATTAAGTGTGCCATTGATCTGGATTGGTCGATTTACTGAAACTGTGCCAGTCACTCCCCCCCCAGGCTGGGTGCTGACTTGTATGGTGCCAGTCATTGTTACCCCAGCTACTGTGAGTGAGCCGGAGTAGTCACCGGCCACGTTATAGGGGTATCCGGCATCTCCAGGCCCCGGTGAACCAGCACAGCCCACCACGAGCCCGGTCAATACGAGAAGCCCGGGAGTTCTGATTTTGATCCAGAAATCTTCAGACAGAGTCAAGATAGCTTTCCTCAATAATCAGATGTGACCTCACCAAAGAGCCGAATGTGAATCGGACTGGCACGATGTGTGGCTAGCTCCCGCCAATTAGTTGACGGTAAACGTTACGGTATCAACAACCCATGGCTGAAGTGGGATGTGAATTCCATCGGCTACCACTGCAATGAGTCTATGCTCTCCGGGAGCTACACCCTCGAACGTGTACTCGGACGAGCCATCTCCCATATGGATGATGCTACCCGGTACAGTCGGAACCGGCTCACCAACTCCTGTCAGGTCAGCATCTAGATACAGGTGATGATGACCTGTTCCGGATGTCATGTCCCCTGCAGGCACGATCGGGAACCCTGCAACCTGTAGGCTCACGGTAACATTCCCACCCATTACCTGAGATCCTGAAGCAGGTTGAGTGATCGTGACTGTCCCAATGGGAGCGTCATCGGCGGGATCTACATCGGTTTCTGCTGGGGGCGTATCACCGCAGGCCAAGAATGTTATTGTGAGAACTGCGAGGCTAAGCTTTCGGAGATTATTCATTGCAGATTGGGGAGGAGGGGTTGGACTATACGATCTTGCCTCAAAAAGGGTGTGATCGGGGCTCGTCCCGCAAGAGCATCCGCTTGGGGTTTCGATCAACGCTGCTCTGTTCTCCGTCCTCATTTCCCGGAGGTCGTGGTCGATTCATCCTGAGGGACACGCCTCCGAAGAAGCTCGAGCCTGACTTGTTGACCCTGTGGTCTCCATCATTCAGGTAGTCGAGGATCGCTTGGTCCCATGAGAGGCCTGCTTTTCCAACTAGTTCCATCCATGGACCATAGGCGGTTTCATCCGGAGCTTCCGTTGTACCACTCCAGATTGTTATGCGGGGGTTGTAGCCACCTCCACCCTCACCGCTTGAGCCCTTGAGCGGCATCTGAATCAAGACGCTATCCGTCATCGGGAGCCTGAAAGTCTCGGGATCAAAATTAGCTCCGTAGCGCCTGTATCGAGCGTAGTTGCGTTGGTTCATCTCAAAAACGTCCTGATTTGAGTTGATGCCTGACGTGATGTAGTCTCGAATCTGGAACGCAGCTTCCTTGTGGCGGGGAAAACTTGGATTATCGATGAAGCTGAAGCCGGGCATGAACCAGCCCTTGTTGAAGCCCCAGTTACGCTCTGTCACTCTCCCACGTCTGACGAGTCCGGTGTATTCGCTGAATAGTTGCACGACCTGGTGGCTAGGATAGCCGTGTGGGTTGAGAAAAATGTCTGGGAGCCAGGTAGCCCAGAGTTTCCCTCTCACAGTTGATTCCGGGTAGATCGCGTGATCATCATTTCCACCAGAAGTCGCATCCTGCCCAAGAGACCCAAGGTACCCAGCGTGGAGGATGTAGTCGGGATTTGTCTTGTAGAGGTCGTATGCTAGTTGTGCCCCGTCTGGGTTCGTGAACGGATGCACGATCACATTGACTCGATTGAGTTTGGCCCGCTGAGCAGAATCAGTTAGGAGTAGCTCCGCGTGACGTAACACGTGGCTAGTCGATGAGACCTCATTCGCATGCTGCCTCGCCGAGTAAACGACTGTTGGTTTGAACGTGGTCGCCTTGACGTGTGACCAGTGTGTGGCGGAGATCGACGGCATAAGGTCCATTGCCCAGATTTCTTTGCCGAGGTAGGAGTGGCCAACTCTGTAAATCGACGCTTCATCAAAAGAAGCCGCCATTTTTGCAATCATCTGGTGACCCTCGGGAGGAGGGATCGGGGTATCCCACTGAACAATGCGGTCACCCTCATACGACCAGTTTTCAGGTAATAGGCTCTGCCATTCAGCGAGTGGGTTTGGAGATCCGTTGCCGTTGAGTGTCGCGGTTCGTCGGGAGTTGGGATCCTGCTTGTGAGTCCACTCCGCCCAGATCTCGATTGAGCCTAAGCCATGGTAGGAGAGAGCGGTACTATAGAGGCCCTGGCTACGTAGTGACTCAATTTCTTGAATCGTTGCTTCAATTTGCGCGGCCGAAACCATGCTGCGGTCGACGGCTTCCGGGGCAGAGAGAGTGATGAGACTATCACGTGCGTCCAGATCTGTATCGACACGCACTCTCAGACCTAGGTGTCTGAGCCCAGGCTCATCTTCATGGACCTTGGCTAGTCTCGCAGAAGGTCGCTCAAGTCCTGTCTTCGGAATGTCGAGGCGCACCTCACCCGTATCGCCTTCGTCGTCCTGATATTCAACGATGACGGCTGGGCGTGAGGTGGCGAAGCCTGTAAATACGACCTCAACCGTTGCGGCTGACCCGTCTGATTTGGGCTGCATGCGAGGTATGACTCGTCCTGGGAAGGTCAGTCCTTGTCCACGTGAGTTGCGGCCCAGGATATCGAAGAACTCGATTGTGCCGAAGTAGATTTCTTCGTGTAGGGCATCCATTGGCGCATGGATTTCGTTATCGATGTCCAGTCGGTAATCGGGCTCACTCATTGCCAGATCGACGGTCAGTGACCCGAAATAGGGGGCATCACCACTGCCACCGTTCGGCATCCCCTCATGTAGTTCCATCACGTAGTCATAAATGACTGGTAGGACCTCGGCTTGGTAATAATCCCAAAACGCTTCAGGATCCGTCACAATCCGTTCATCTGCGATAGTTCGGCCATCAGCAGTAGCCTGTAGCCAACCAGTGGTCACCCTGACCTGCTCGTAGTCTCGGAATCGGTCGAAGTAAGGGCGAAGGACCCATTTTGGATCAAAACTCTCGTTGAGAATGACGGATCCTGATGTGTCCGTCACGCGGACTTCGTACGTAGGGCCTTCGGTTACTTGCTCAAACCTTATTTGTTCTAGTTCAAGGCCAAGATCACGCGCGAATACCTCGTCAATTGGGAAGATCTCGTGTAGCCATCGGACTGGTGTATTAATCGCTTGTTGTGGCCAGTCCTCTGGAGGGTCATTTCTCCGGAAACTGATGAGAATTTCTCCCAAGGTTTGGCCTTGGAGTCTTGGTGCGATCACTTCTTCAAGCCAGGAATAGCCCTGTTTGAACGCAGAGAGGATACGTACTTCCGTGTTGGCAGGGTCAGCCCCTGCATCAATCAATGTTTGCTGTGCTTCAATAGCGATTTGGGCACGAAGCTCAGGAGGCTCACTCAAACGGGCTTCTACTCGAATGGGCTGACCTGCTGTTGCCGCTGGAATAATTGTTTCTCGGAAGAGAGACCAAAAACGGTCTACCTCGGACGGAAGTGTCTTCGTTTCCTCGAAGATTGTGGCGGCTTTTTGGACGTCTCGATCGTCGATCAAGACGTCTAGATTATCTGTTCCTAGGCCAGAGGAAGCTCTCTCCCGAACGTACTCACCGAGGCCATCGTCTGCCTTCTCAACCGACATAAGTACACGGGCAGAAGAGACGTTGATGTCAGAAAGTTTTTCTGCTATGCGATCAAGCTTGTACAAGCCAATTGCTGCTTGTCCTACGGGCGAGTACCCAGAGAGTGCATCCCATACTTCCTGCTCAACGTCATCTACGGTTGGCCGGTCTTTCCCGCGTTCATCGAGATGAGGAAAGGTCAAAGCGACTTGCTCTAATGCTCTCAGGGCACCGGATTCATCGCTTCCTGTGACAACAAGTGAAGATTTCGACCCGAACGCGTCTGGAACAACCTGGATTAGGCCTTCCCCGGGCTCCAGGTCAGAAATGTCGATCAGGCTACTATCGGCGAGTTGGTTCGTGTACCGGTTCTCATTGCCGACCAGGACCAAGGTAGGTTGTGACCCGGGGTTGTCGAAGGTTTCAGCTGGTCGAACAAGTGGCACAATAAATCCAGTGGACTCGAGACCGAGTCTTCCAGCTAGATCGGGTAACCCTTCTGCGCCTGAGGACCCTGGAACAAGCACGACATCAATACGATCGGGGATAGGTCCTCCACCTAAGAGCCCGTCTGTTGTGTATAGGCTTGAGAGGTCTAGGTCGTTTTTAGCGCTGCTGCCCGGTCTCCCTGAGATGGGTCCCGGAGGGTCGGGTTCTGCTCGGCCCTGAAGACGGATCACGGGTCCGCCGGTAATTCTCGCCTCTACCGAACCGAGTCCAGGGTAGGACAGGGGAATGTGGCTGTAGTCCTGATCATCGCCCTGAGTTGTGACAGAATCCGTTTCTTCCGTGGAGGTTTCAGTAGATTCTTCTGGCCTAGAGTTTTCGTCACCAGGTTCTAGGTCCCGGAGGCGACGCATCGCCGTTGCTGCTGAATCGATGTCAGCAGGATTGACTGTGATATCGGCGACGACTCGGGATACACCACTTCTATCTGCTCTGGCACGTGCCTGAGTCAACCGAACTTCCCCATCCACCACTCCTGAGTTCGCCAGAGCATCTGAAAGGTCTTCAGCAACTGCGTCCAGTTTTGCAGTTGAGAGCGTTCTCGTGTGAGGAAGTACACCGGAAAAGAGACGGGCAGCCGCCATGAGTCCTTCATTGTCACCACCAACGATGAGCACCCAAGTGCGGTCATCCGCATTTCGAATGACTACCGAGCCTTCTCCGGTGTCGAGTGAGGTTGGGTCAATGCCCGGTGAGCTTAAACCAGAGGCGGCCAAGCCACTCCGCCCGATCACGATCAGAATTCCTTCGGCTGAAATTCCTCGCTGGATCGGGAGATTCATCGCCATTGTCTCGAAGCCGAGGCGGGCTGAAATCTCTGCCGCCGCCGCCGTCTCACTAATGCTAGGTGTTTCACCTAAGATGAGAGACGCATTCACCAGGTCTGGCACACTATCCGCGTTGGTATCGACCACGAGATTGCCGAGATCATATAGAGTGGCCAAGTCCATTCTTGTTGTCTGAACTTGAGCCGAAACAGCCGTCGTTGCGGAGTTGCTCAGGACTAGAGATATCGTGACGAGGATCAGGGTATGGCGCATGGTTCCACTCCGGGTACCGGGGTAGAGCAGGTGCATCAGAACTGGTTCGGAAAGCGAACCTAGGGGCCGTCTTCCGTAGCTACAAGCGTGATAGAAGAGCGTGCTTGTAGGTTGTTTCTCCCCTCGATGCTGGTTGAAACAGATGTCGTTCTACTTTTCCGGGACCCGCTAACCCCTCATGATTCGCAGAGAACTAAGACACGGGTAGCAAGCCGCTGCGTAGGAGGTACTCATGATTCGCACTTCGATTACCGTTTTGTCCCTCTTCTTACTGTCAGCCTCAGGTGGGCTAGGACAGGATCAAGGAAACTTCAGTATTGAAGACATTCTCAGTCCTGGATTTCCATCTAGCCTAGTCTCAGCAAGACATGGAAACCGGATTGCCTGGATTGAAAATGAACGGGGCATGAGGAATGTCTACACCGCTACCCCTCCTGAGTATGATCCGGTTCGGCTCACGAGTTATTTGGAAGATGACGGTATCGATCTCACCGGTCTGCAAATTTCTGACGATGGTAAGATTGTGACTTTTATTCGTGGTCATGCACCTAATCGGGAAGGGTGGGTTGCAAACCCAACCAGTAATCCACGAGGCGGAGAGAGAGTCGTATGGGCGATGGGTACCGATGGTGGTAGCCCATGGCGGGTGGTAGCGATGCGAGACTATGAACTCTCGCCAGATGGTCGCTGGGTTCTATATGTGAACTCGGGTCAGATCTACCGAGCTCCAGTCAACTCCGGGTTACGAGCTGTGGAGGAGGGAGGCACACCCTTCATCACTAATTACGGTCAGAACAGAGATCCTATTTGGTCACCTGATGGAGGTCACGTGGCCTTTGTTAGTGACCGTGGTGATCACAGCTATATCGGAGTTTACGACCAGCGGAGTCCTTCGATCACCTATCTTTCTCCCGGCGTTGATCGTGATTCCTCGCCAACTTGGTCGCCAGATGGCTCACGGGTTGCGTTCATTCGCCGCCCAGGCCTGCCTTTTAGTTCGAGTGCGGAGCGTCCTGAGGAGCTCGAAGCATCAGATTTTCCTGATGGATTGATCTCTTCGGCATTTGTTGGCGGTCACACACTCGAGATCTGGGTTGCTGACGCGTCCACTGGCGCGGGGAGGCTTCTTTGGAGCGCGCCGGCAGATGAGGATGGGCTCAACGAGATCAGTCAGATCCAATGGCAAGGTGAACATATCGTCTTTGAGGCAGAGCCTGGAAACTGGCGGCACTGGTACTCGATTTCGGTTGAGGAGCCCTCGCTGGTTGAATTGACACCGGGCGATGGGTTTGTGATGCAAACAGCCTTCTCCACTGATGGACGAACACTGTTTTATTCCTCAAACCATAGTGATATAGATCGGCGAGACTTGTGGCGTGTGCCGGTAGCGGGTGGGCGGTCTGAGATGATGACTCAAGGAAATGGGATCGAAACATACCCAGCAACTCTTTCATCGGGTGATGATGTTGCAATCCTTTTCGCGGATGCCCGACAGGCGCAATCTGTTGCTATCGTTCCAGCCATTGGCGGACAAGCACGGGTGATCACTCCGCTTCCGGATCGATTCCCGCGAGGCGCTCACGTGATCCCTGAGAACGTTACTCTGACCGCAGAAGATGGTCTTGAGTTTAACAACCAACTTTTTCTACCCCCTGATCTCCAAGAAGGAGAGCAGAGGCCGGCTCTCATATTTATTCACGGTGGATCGAGGCGGCAGATGTTGCTGGGGTATCATCATCGTGGGTTCTACCACATGGCGTATGCTATGAACCAATATTTTGCGTCGCGCGGCTATGTGGTGTTGTCGGTCAATTACCGAAGCGGGATTGGGTACGGAAAAGAATTTCGAAATTCTCCGGGACGTGGAGGGCAGGGGAATACTGAGTACAGAGATGTGTTGGCCGCTGGAAAATATTTGCAATCCCGAGACGATGTTGATGCTAGTCGGGTTGGTATTTGGGGACTCTCTTACGGTGGTATTCTTACAGCTCAAGGATTAGCCCGAAATTCAGAAGTGTTCGCAGCTGGTGTTGATATCGCTGGTGTGCACCTTTGGGGCGACTCACTTGATCCGGAAAGCGTATCTTGGCAGGCATCATCAATCTCAGAGATCGAGAATTGGACATCCCCAGTTCTATTGATTCATGGGGATGACGATCGAAACGTCGATTTTTCGCAAACAGTTGGCCTTGTCCAATTGTTACGAGCGCACGATGTCGAGTACGAACTAATAGTCTGGCCGGATGACGTACACTCGACCCTACTGTTCAGACGCTGGGTTGAAGCCTTTGAGGCGTCTGATGACTTCCTAGATCGCAAGCTTGTGCAAGGAGAACGTGTGACAGCAGAGGGTTTGCCCGGGAGGTAATAGCGATTAATGGAACGTCAAGAACCCAGTGTTTTAGTCTGACGCTCAGTTTCGGGTTTTCTGAAACTTCATGTCGTAAACCCTTCCGAGGCTAAGGCTCAGCTCGGGTGTTTCTCCGCTCAAGGCACCCTTGAATCGTATGATTTGTCCTCCTGAGCTAAAGGCGTTTGGATAGATCGGGGTGAGCATGCGGGTGCGACCTGGGCGCTGCGACAGCGTGAGTACATCGTCAATTACTTCTACCAAGAATGTGGTTTCCGCATCGTAGCTAGTGTATGTCCCCTCGAATGATATGAACTCATCTGGGTTTGGCGACCAAGCTTCTACAGGTTCGAACACTTGGTTTGTGTATTGCCAAGCTTCAATCTTGAACCGGGCGCGCTGGCCCTGGTTGAGTTGGAACCGGTAGATGCGATCTGCGGCTCCAGCCTGGAAATGGGTCTCGCTAAGCGGAATGAGTGTTGTATTTCCATCTCTGAGTTCGCCACCTGTGAGCGTTAAGGTTCGCGTGTTGCCAGTTACGGGGTCTCTGTAGAGGCCGACGTAACGGTCGAGGACCATGGCTGACACAGATGCTGGTTCTGGAGGGGTGGCCTCGGTAACTACATCACCTAAGAAGGCCCTTGCGACGCTTGAGCCGGTGCCCCCGGTGGACACGTTCGACGCATTACAAAGCATTGCAACTGATAGTTTGTGGTCGGGATAACGTCCAAGGAATGCCCTATATCCTGCAGTAGATCCTGTATGGGTTACTGAGCGCACGCCACCCATTGTTCCATGTTGGAGTCCTCCTGCGTAGATGATCTCGGCACCATTAGATAGCCTGCCCCTCTCATTATGCATCATCCGCACAAAATCTGGACCTCCGAGCCGTCCGTCGGTGAGTGCCTCATTCCAGATCATTAGATCCCCAACGGTCGTTAGGATGCCTCCATTCCCATGGACGTATTCGATAGGTCGGTTGATCACCCAGTTTCCCCCGGGTCTTGCTGCATAGGCTGAGCTGCGGCCTGGCACGAGACGACGGTAGTCGTCTCTCCATTGGGTGCTGTTCATTCCCAAGGGCTCGAATATGCGTTCCTTGGAGAAGTCCGCGAACGACATGCCGGCCAGGCGATCCACAACAATGGCAAGCAGATTGTACCCTGTATTCGAGTAGGAGTATTCGTGACCTGGGTCGAAATTGGCGGCACTCTGTCGACTAACGATGTCGAGTACATGTTCATGGGTGTGACTTCTTTGCTCGCGACCCCATCCTGAGATCCCCGCTACGCTACCCCAATCTCTCAGTCCGCTCGTGTGTGTCATGAGGTGACGGAGAGTGATAGTAGGACCGTAGTTCGGAACTTCCGGCACGTACTTCCGGATATCGTCCTCCAGAGACAGCCTCCTATCGAGGGCAAGAAGCATGATCGCTGCAGCTGTAAATTGCTTGGAGACAGAGCCGCCTTCGAAGATTGTTTCCGGCTTATTGGAAATCCCATGCTCCAGGTCAGCCATACCGTAGGCTCTCTCCAGGACGGTCAAACCATCTACAGCGACGCCTACCGCACATCCAGGGGAGGATACTGACGTCCAGGGTGCGAAGATCTCGTCCACACGCATTGACACGTCGATTGGGACCTGGGCGTAAATTACGCTGGGGATCGCGGCCAAAATGAGTATGCTCAGTCGTACTTGGCTCAAGAAGCTCATTTTTCTGTCCATTTGTTTATTGGTCTCAATCAAGTCCCTGTAAAAACTAAGGGGGGCCGGTGCCCCGGCCCCCCGCTCTCCTGAGTATTTCTGGAACTACGTTCGGGCTAAAGCTTAATGTCCATCCTGCTGTTCCGTGATCGTGAGGTCTTCATCTGCCAAGTGAACATCAAGCCAAGCGGTCCAGCGTGCCCATAAATCAAGTATCGTCTCTTCCGTGGCTGGCCCATGGTCCTCAAAGGGGTATAGGTACATAGCTGCCTTTTTGCCTAGCCCATTTAAGGCATGGAAGAGGCGTGGTGAGTGATCCGGCGCTGTACCCACGTTCTGGTCATGGAGGCCATGGTAAAGAAGGAGTGCCCCCGTGAGGTTGTTTGCATATACGAATGGTGACATCCCGAGATAGACCTCTTTGGCATCCCAGAATATCCGCCTCTCACTCTGGAACGAGAGTGGCGTGAATGTACGATTATAGTTTCCATCACCAGCAATCCCAGCCTTGAAGAACGGGGTGTGGACCATGGCGTTCGCCGTTCCAAACGCTCCGTAAGAGTGACCTCCCAGGCCTAGTCGTTTACGGTCGATAATCCCTCTTTCATCGAGTTCATCGATTACCGCCGCCAGGTTATTTCTAAGGTCGTGCTGATAATTGTTGTTCATCTGCCCGGCCTTACCTACGATCGGAGCATCAGGCTCAACGACCGCGTAGCCTAGCCGAACCAAGTACTCAATTGAACGAGTTCCGAAATTCGGGTGGGCATTGATGTTATAGGTGCGGCCTCGCTCATCGTAGCTTTCCTGGTCTTCATATTCCCGGGGATAGAACCAGAACATGGCAGGCAGCCGCTCACCAGGTGTATAGCCAGTTGGTAGCGTTACGTTAACCAAGAAACGGAACCCGTCCGGTCGTTCAACAACGAAACGTTGCCGGGGGGCATTCGTTAGATCGGGCGTGTAATCGATATTGTCAGTGAGTTGCGTGCGTTCCGCCCCGCTCACCAGGTACGATTGGCGGATGTCAGTTGGACTCTCACGGGATACGACGAAGCGTTCTGTGTCGACATCCAAGATAGCCGAGATCCGCTCATACTGATCGTTGTTGTCACTTTCATAAATCCGCTGTTTCTCACCCGTCCGGATTTCGACTTTATCAAGAAAAGTGGTAGGCCCTTCGGCAGCTGGATCTTCATTGTAACTCGTGCCGTACAGGAAGACGTTGGCGCCGTCGGAGGATGTTTCCACCACACTAGCGGAGCCACCACCACCACCACCACCAAGTCGAACGCCGCCACCTACACGTCCACCTGCCATGACTAGTGATCCTGGGTTCGCATAGAAGTCATCAGAGTCATATTCGACGACAGTGTAGCGTGTATCGGGATCGCTAAGATCTACTGCGTATTCCCCCACGTTCCCTCTCCGGCTTGTTCTGAAGAAGACCATGCCATAGTCAGCAGAAAACCGGTAACTCTGGATACCTGAGTCATGCGAGTAGAGGGAGTACTGGCTGTCTTCATCGAATGGAGGTGCCCAGAGCATCACATGGTCAGGAGTTCCTGCGCTTTCATCGGAATCAGTATCATCCTCTTCTTCGTCACTCTCTTCCTGCTGGAGAAACGTCAGGCCCTGGCCATCGTTTCTCCAGGCGACCTGTCGTCTCTCTGAATCCCCACCGATTCCAGCCACACCTGGTGCTGCAGGGCGGTTGTCACCTAGGCCAGTATTCATTTCAGTCACATCTAACTCTGCGAGTACTGTTCCTTCTCGGTCCCAAATCTGCTCGACCCGCCCAAAGCTTCGGACTGGAACGATAAAGCTGAATGGCTTTTGAAGGAGCACAGTTCTCGTATGTGCGCCGGTTGGTGAAAAGTCGAAGCTGTAGATCATTGCCGGATCACCGATTTCAGTCACTTCCCGACTCTCTACATCGATGGTCGTAAGTTGCCCGGTCGCGTGCCACTCAAGCAGAGTCTCATCCTCTGGCGTTGCCATGAGACTTGCGTAAGTGCGGAGCATGTTCTCACCGTCCTCAGTCTGTTTTACTTGAGGTCCACTAGGTGCTCCTCTTAGCACGGGTCGTACAGACCGCTCTGAGGGCACCAGGACTGTTGCAACTTCTTCTCCGTCCGCAGTCCATTCGAAGTTTGTGACCAAGGTTGCTAGTACTGGTGAACGAGTCACTTGCCGGGAGTCACCACTTGTCGGATCAGCCACATAGATGTGAGTCGTTTCGTCTGTGTGCACAAAGAAGGCTAGGCGAGATCCATCTGGTGACCAGGTTGTGTTCGAAATTCGTGATCCTTGGGGCACGTCCACCTGCACTTCGGAACCGTCCGCTGCGGATATCACGTTGACACCGATGTTTGTGCGGATACTAAGGTTGCGATGCCGGTTAGCGGCATAGTCGATGAAGAGTCCACCAAGTTCATCAAAGGGCCTAGAAAAACGATCCATTGTGACAGGGCCGTCACCGATCTCATGGATGAACCATTGCTTGTCGGGACTTACGTCGCTGAGCGTCACGTTCAGGTAGCGAGGGGCCATGGCTGCTTCTGCAATCTCAGTCGGTGGCGTCACCCACTCTTTAGCAGCAAGAATTGCCTCGGGATCGCGCGTATCTTGAGCAACTAACGCACTTGGTCCGATAAGTAAGCTCAGCAATAGTGCTGAGGTGACAAATAAGATTTTCCGATGGACTCTGTTCATTGTTCTCTCTCCAACTATGTCAACATCTGAAGCCCTGAGACTAGCTTAGGGCCAAATAAAGTGCATGCTGTCGAGCGTTCTGGATAGGCGGCCACTCATGTCCAGATGTTAGGCTTTGCGTTGGGTGATTCGAGGGCATGCGTTAGCTTCGATCTCCCTTTCAAAAAGGATTGACGATGCGACTTCAACCAAGGATTGCGCTTTTCGGCGCGACATTCGCGACCGTGGCCTTTATGGGTTGTGAGGGTCGTGTCGCCATAGATTCTGCAGACCTCGAAACACCTGACCAGAAAGCCTCCTACGGTATTGGCTTAAACATAGGTAGTCAGCTTACTGAGACTAAGGATCGCCTTGATAGACCAGCTTTCTTGCGCGGGGTTGAAGATGCCCTTCAGGGCAATGAATCGGCGGTGCCTTCGGATGAACTGCAGGTCGAGCTCCAGACTTTTGCCGAAGAGATCCAGAATGCTGCTCTGCAAGACTTTGATCGTGTAGCCGCAGAAAATTCTGCAGCTGGTGATGTATACTTGGCAGAGAACCAATCCAAAGAGGGAGTGATGACGACTGAGAGCGGCCTGCAATATGAGGTACTCAGCCAGGGTGATGGATCGATGCCTGGATCAGAAGACCAGGTACAGTTGCACTATCGCGGGACCCTGATCGACGGGACTGAGTTTGATAGTTCGTACGAAAGAGGAGAGCCGGCTCAATTTGGGGTTGGCGGAGTCATTCCAGGTTTCTCAGAAGCCTTACAACTCATGTCTGTGGGAAGTCACTTTCGAGTTGTGATCCCCTCCGAGATAGGCTATGGACCGCAAGGGACCGGTGGCCCGATTGGTCCGAACGCGACGCTGATCTTTGAGATTGAGCTCCTGGAGATCATTGACCCAGCTTAGGTCAAAAGCAGAGTAGACAAGAACTTGACTCCAGCCTAGCTGGGTATATCAGACGATCCTCAATTACCTCCAGCTTCGGCTTTGAATTGACGGTATATGTCGCGGGCTGATTCAAATTGACCATATACGTGGTCTTTTTCAGCCTGTGAACGCCAGTCAGGCCATTCTTCTGCCATCTCTTGCAGCTTATCGATCCACGCGATTCCGTAGTCTGCAGCTTCCGAAGAGCGGACCGGAGCTCCGTCCACGCTGATCCATACTGGATTCGTGACAGCCTGCACATAGCCGATCCCCATAGGAAAGGCTTCTCCATTAGCCCCATTCACGCGTACGTGATACCACCCCGAGCGTGTTGGCTGGAAGGCACGTTCAAATGAAACTGAACGTCTGTCAGCTGATAGGGGCATATCTGCAATAACCTCACCGTTGAAGACAAGCTCTGCTTTCTCAAGAGGAGTGAGAGAGGTCGCCTCAACTGTGATTGTGACATCATCACCGCTGGAGAGATCGACCGTCTGTCCCGGTATCTGTCCTTCAACCTCGAGTTCCACGAGCGGGCCGTTCGACATGAAAGCGTGTCCGTTCTTCATTGCTTGCAGCCAACCGTGCATTGAGAGTTTGCCACCTGGGATCTTCACATATGTTCGCACAGAACCCACGATCGCGGTGTTATGTAAATTGCTGATGGAATCTTCCCCACCTACGAGTGCAATCCTGAGCCCATTATTCCAAGCGGCATATACCGGGGCGAACCCAGTTTGTGAGGCAGACCACTCTACTGCATCCGTGGTAGCTAGAGCAGCATCAACCATAAAGCCTTTTGCACCGCCCAGCGTTCCATCAAGAGGGTCGCCGCTGGACCACTGTGAGTGAACATAGCCGGTGTAGGCTCCCTGCGACTTTGCTTTAAGAAAAATATCGGTATTTGAAGGATAGAGACTTTCGATCCCTGTACCTTCGTATCCTGTAGTGAAGGGTGAGATTAGATGGTCTCGCATCCCGAACAAGAAGACATGACCGTAGAAAGGTGGGCGGTATTCCTGACCCACAACGAGCACGCGGTTCGCGGTCGAAAGCGGGTGTGCTTGACCTCCTGGCACAAAGTACTGGTAGTCTAGGATACGGTTGTCTTTGTTTGCGATCTGCTCCAGAACGATGTCCTGGTCTTCTGCCTCCGACATCATCATGAGGTTCTCGAGCGAGTTGTGCAGATTTCCTGCGTAGTTCGCGTGCACATGAGTTGAGCCGCTGAACCACCCCCGTTCCTCCATGTCGATCACTGTTTCGAGCTGGAGTGTGACTTCGGTCACTTCTCCGGCCTGGATCTGAGTTGTCATGCTCTCAGGCTGGTTCTCAAAGCCTTTGACTGTTAGGAGAGAAACCTCGCCCTCAGGGAGTTCCAGAACGGATGTGCCCGTACTGTGGAAGAACCAGAAGCCTGCCCTTTGCGCTATACGAGCGTATGCGTCGGTTGGTGCATAAAATTTTCCGTCGGACGCCTCAACATGAACTCGAGTTCCGGTCGCTTGACCGTCTGCTCCGACCGTCGTCACACGCAGTGTGCCCGTCGGATTCTTCCAATGGCGACCAGTGATCTCTACGTCGACAATTTTTCCACCATAGACTTCTAAGAGTTTTAATTGTGGGAGGCCTTCACGGTTATCGATATATGCAATCCATTCGCCGTCCGGTGACCAGCGTGGGTGAAAGGCATCGTGAGTGAAGAACGTCATCTTGTAGGGTTCGCCACCCACAGTGGGTTGCACATAAAGATTATTGAATTGATCAGCGGCACCTCTCGTTGATGAGAAGATGAAGCGTTTTCCATCGATTGATACGTCTGGCTGCGTGCGGTAAAGAGTCTGCTCAGCTAGTACTGTCTCACGTTCATCAAAGCCGTCTTCTCGAGCTGGAACCCGAAAGACGTTGCCGCTTCCCAGCGGCACATCACGATTTGATACGAGCAGAAGGTTTTCTCCATCAGGGAACCAGGCAGGCGAGATATGGATGTCATCCGCGCCAAAATACAGGCGATCACGTCCGTAGTTATTGTCCCTGGTGACGGCTATCGCTTCACTACTAAAGCGGCCTGCTGAGAATGCCTGGATATAAACGTTGAAATAGCCAGAAGGTTCGGTTGATACGTATGCGATTCGTGTTCCATCTGGACTGAAGCGAGGGTCAGTATAGATCTGCGAGTTGTTTGTCAGGGCCGTTGTCTCGCCAGTCTCAATGTTCAAGACCTCAAGTTGGATTGAACGGCCGTGGTCATCGGCAGTGTAGACGAGCCAGCGTCCATCGGGAGAATAGTTCGGAGACGAGTAGTATTTCGGTCCTGAAACCAGTTCTGTCGCCAGCCCAGAAGCTACTTCGATGCTCCAAATAGATCCCTGCATTGCAACTGCGACAGCCTCTCCATCTGGTGACCAACTCGGGTACCATGGTGTCGAACTTGGTGCCGGTGGGAAATAAAAATTGTGCATATAATTCCCTCCCATCCGAGCACTCGGATACCCACCGAATAGGGTTTGGGCAGGAAGGGGTAGGGCGCTGGCCAAGACGAGCACAGCCGATGTAATTGCGAGTGAAGAATAGAGACGACGCAGCACAAGGTCCTCCGGAATGATGAACTGAATGGGCAAGCTTCGTGTCCTAAGTGACCTGTATCAAGTAGGGCCCTAGATAGTAGAGTACTACCTCAGTTCACAAGTGGGGCCTGACAACAGGCTCCATATGTGCGCAAGTTGAAGTCATTAGCTTGATTAGTACTTTGCGATAAATCGATTCATGGAACCGATGTTGACCTTAATTCGAAGTTGGATTTCCTAGAGTGTCGCCACGACTCTGGACGCATCGCGCGTCTCCCTGGATCACACTTCTTGTGGCAGTTCTCGGTCTTGGAGTGGTCTGGCTTTTAAGAACCTCTCTGAGTCCGCGAGTTGAAGGGGACTTCTTCTTCTCTGAGAGTGATCCTCAACTCCAGACTTCGCAGAGGATCAATGAAACTTACCCATCGAGTCCACAGATCATTCTTCGGGTGGCAAGTGCACAGGGTGCGGAAGACTCCTATGAGGACCGAATTGAGGCGCTCACGGATGAGCTGTTAGAGATTGAGGGAGTAGTCGGCGGATACAGTATCACGACCGACAACCCTGAAGGCAGCGCTCTGTTCAGTAGAATTCTACTTACGCCAGATGCTGCTGCCACCAACATCGTGCTATCGGCAGACGAAACAGATCCCGAAGTCCTTATTCCACGGATTGAGGCGGTTATAGCGGAACACCAAGCACCAGAATTAGGCATCGTTATGTCTGGTGTACCAGTGATCGTCGAGCTGATCCGACGGAATCTCTTACGTGATTTAATCGTTTTCAGTCTAGCAGCTGTTTTAGTGTTCGGCCTGCTGATTGCCATCGTTTACCGTGATGTTGCCATTGTGGTAGGTACTTTGGCGACTTGCTCTATCTCTGTGAGCTTGACGCTCGTTTTAACACAGGCAATTGGTCTTTCAATCGGATTGTTAACAGCCAACCTGGTTACGATCGTTTTCGTCCTCACCCTCTCGCACGTTGTCTTTATGACAGCGAACTGGCTGCGTGCTGCTGAGGAGCAGGTTGACCGGCCCCTCGCCGTTCAAAGCGCGATCCGAGACACATTTGAAGCTTCATTCTGGAGTATGACGACTACGCTCCTAGGATTCGCATCGCTCTTGATCGCATCGGCACAACCTCTCCGTGAACTTGGGATCGCGGGTGTAGTCGGTACGCTAACGGCTATGGTGACTGCTTACTCTGCTTACCCTGCGTTTCTTGGGCGATGGGCTAAGGTTCGCACCGCAAAGAAGGTTGTGGATCTCCCGAGAATCGTAGTTCCTGCTCGGACACGTACGCTTGCGGTCGCAACGGGAGTTACGGTGCTTCTGCTCGGCGCAGGTCTATTCCGCGTTGATACTGACCCCGGGCTGCTCACCTACTTTGCTGAAGGTGATCCACTCCGTGATGGTCTTGAACAAATCGATGCGGATGGAGGAAGCAGCACGCTAGATATTGTGATTCGCGATACTGAAGGAGCTCGTCTTGACTCGAATCCAGTATTTGAAAAGATGCAAGCGCTGCAGGCGTCGCTTGAAGAGGATTCCGCGGTTGGCGTCGTGCTTTCTCCAACAGTGCTGCTGGAGCATGCACGGACTCTCCCCTTTGCAGGGTTTTTGAGTCTGGAAATCCTGCTCAACATGGCATCGACTCCGCAGCTTGGTAGTGTCGGGTTGGGATACGTCACTGCGACTCGGGATGAGGGTCACTATTTCTTACGCATGCGTGAAACTGTTGATGAACCATCTCGTCGGGAGATCATGGAGCGATTACGGGTGGATGTAGTCGATGCGGGACTCGAGCCAGTTTTGATTGGAGGCCTCTATGATCTCCAGGCCCAACTGGGGGAACTGATAAGGTCAAGCTTGAAGATTGGGATTGGTGGACTAATGGCCCTATTCCTCGTCGTTGGGTTCATCGTATCCCGTTCTGCTATGACGACATCTCGAATGTGGATCTGTCTGGCAGCTGTTCCAGTTGTCGTGCTCGGTGTTTTCGGACACCTCGGCATCGCGGTTGACATCATCACGTCTCCGGCTGCGAATATTGCGCTTGCCATGGGTGTCGATTCGATGATCCACCTCGTTGTCCGGGTACGTACATTGGATGCTCTCGGAGAGCCGCTGCCCTGGGGCAGGGCACTAAATCAGATTAGGACCCCTGTGCTACGTGCGAGCATGATCATTTGTGCAGGATTCGGAATTTTTGTGCTATCAACATTCCCGCCAACGAGCCGTTTTGGTTTGGCCGTAATTCTGGGGACGCTGACTGCGGCGACAATGACGCTCATTGTGCTGCCTCGGATCTCCGCCACCGTAGGACGTTCTGGCGCCAAGACGTGACGAAAAATACGGTGGTGCCGCGATCAAGCGGTCTCACGCGCCAACTTGGGTTACTGGGGCTGGCTGCAACGGGAATTTGCTCCATGCTAGGAGCAGCAATCAATGTTCTGCCGTTTATGATCCAGCGGAGTGTGCCGGGGATAGGGCCTCATGTGCTTTCGGCGTATGTGTTTGCAGCGGTTCCCGCGATACTCGCGGCACTCGCATATGCTATCCTGGCGTCATCGATGCCCAGAGCTGGAGGCAGCTATATCTACGCGAGTCGTGGCCTGAACCCGTACCTAGGATTTGTTGCAAGTTTTTCTCAGTGGTTCGGGGTTTCTGTAGCGATTGGTGTAGTCTCCTACGTCTTGATCCCCTTCTTGAGGGATATCGTCTCGGCTATGGGGATCGATGCTCTTGCTGTCGCGCTCGACACAGGATCAGTACGTGTGAGCCTTGCCCTGATTTTCCTTTGGTCTTCGGTAGGGATCAACTTGCTTGGGCTCCGAGTATACGAGCGGATTCTGGTGCCGATGATGTTCATAATGTTTGTTTTTGGGAGCGTAGTAATTGTCGCGGGGTTCTTGTTTGATCACGGTGATTTTGCAGCAGGATTGGCCGTTCGGGAGGGCATCAGCGTACCTTCAGAGCCTGAAAGCCCATTTAATTGGACAAGCTTTCTCGCGGCTTCGGCTCTCCTTTTTTCAAGCTTTATAGGCTTTGACTCAATTGCTCAAGCCGGTGGAGAGGCAAAAAACCCTGGCAGGTCCCTTCCACTTGCGATTGGTATTGCGGTTGTATCAGTAGGCACCTTCTACCTGCTCTTCACCGCCGCTGTTTACCATACGGTACCGTGGAGCTTCGTAGCGGAAAAAGCCCTAACTCAGGACCTTACAGCCCCCGGGCTGCTGGGCTATGTACTCTCACCTGGTTGGACCATCCTTATTGTCGCAGGCGCGGCAGTTGCACTCATCAATGATTTGCCAGCGATGCTCTTGTCGGTGTCTAGGCTCGTATTTGCTTGGGCCGAAGATGGTGTGTTCCCGAAAAGTGTTGCCCGAATCCATCGGACGCGGCACACGCCCCACGTCGCGCTCGTGCTCAGTGGTCTTATGGCCTCACTAAGCATCTTTGGTAGCCATTTTGCCGGCGATTTCTTCTTGGGTGTTGATATCCTCGTGACGTCCATGCTTCTGAATTTCATAGTGATGTGTGCCGCAGTTCTCGCTTTGCCCCATCGGAATCCGAGGATTGCCAGAGATGTGACTGTGCTTCGGTCGCGCCGATTACAGATACTCGTTGCAGTGGCTGGAATCATGCTGCTCGGGACGTTCTTGGTTGTGCACCTTTGGAAGGATATGACAGCTGATGTCAGTGCTTGGTACCTACGCTCGACACCTCTTTGGCTGGTTGTGATGGTGTTGGCGACGTGTATCTACATGAGGGAGGTCCGCACACTGAAACGCGATGGGGTTGATACGGTAGCTCTCTTTCAGACACTTCCGCCCGAATAGCTTGATGGTAGAACGGACGCAACTGGCGAACGGACTAGAGATCTCACGTATCCTGACAGGGCTATGGCAGATTGCAGACATGGAACGTGAAGGAAGTTTCATGAACCCGGAGGAGGGTGCCCTTGAGATGCATCGATACGTTGATGCTGGGTTCACGACGTTCGACATGGCAGACCATTATGGAACCTCTGAGTTGATCGCTGGTCAGTACCAAGCGGATTGGCCCGGATCAGGTGAACTCTTAACGAAATGGGTTCCAAAGCCTGGAACAGCTGCAAGAGAAGAGGCGCGCGCTGCTGTCGAATTAGCATTGGAGCGCATGGGTCGGGAGCAGATTGATCTGCTCCAATTTCACGCTTGGAGTTACTCGGACCCAGGTTGGCTTGACTGCATGTTCTGCCTTCAGGAGCTAAAAGAAGAAGGCTTAATCCAGCACCTGGGGCTGACCAACACAGATGCCGCCCACGTTGCGATGCTTCTCAACAGTGGAGTGGATGTTGTCTCAAACCAGGTCTGCTACTCGCTTCTTGATCAGCGAGCGAGCAGCGCGATGACCGACCTTTGTTTGCAGTATGATATCAAACTGTTGGCATTTGGTACGCTTGCAGGAGGGTTTCTTACTGAACAGTGGCTCGGAGTTGCTGAGCCTGACTTTCAATCACTTGAGACCTGGCCTCAGATGAAGTACAAGCGTTTCATCGACGCTGCAGGAGGGTGGGACAAATTTCAGGTTCTGTTGGCAGCGCTGGAACGAGTGGCAAGGCGTTTTGAGGTATCAGTAGCAAACGTAGCATCTCGAGTGATTTTGGATGCGCCGGCTGTGGCAGGGGTGATTATCGGAGCCCGTCTCGGTAAGCGGGAGCACATCGAAGACAATCTCCGCCTTTTCGATTTTGAGTTGGACGGAACTGCTCGAGAAGAGATTGAACACGCCCGAGCAGAGTTGCAGCAAATCCCAGGTGGTTGCGGAGACGAGTACCGTAAGCCTCCATTCCTGACCGCTGCTGGGGACCTTAGTGACCACTTTGATAAGTCTCCTTCACCTTACCCTACGAGCGTCATTCAGGAAGGCCGGACGATCGCTCTCAGCGGGACAAAATGGGAAGATGCGGCTGGTTTTGCTCGAGCAGTGAGGCAGGGCAATCGTATCCTTGTTTCAGGCACAACAGCAACCCATAAGGAAACGCTCATAGGGGGCACTGACCCAGCATCACAAATGCACTTTTGTATGGACAAAATTGAGGGTGCTATCCAGTCTCTTGGTGGACGGATGGAGGATGTCGTACGGACCCGGATTTATATTGCTGACCCCGAAATATCAGAGCCCGTGACGCGTGCACACGGTCAGCGATTTCGGCATATTCGACCCACAAATACTCTCGTGATTGCAGGATTGATTGGAGAAGGATACCTCGTTGAGCTGGAAGCAGAGGCAGTAGTGCTGGAGACCCCAGCCTAAGATCCTCTGATGTGGTTACCGCTAGGGTGCCCACGTTGTTTGATTCATATATAAATCCTATGAGACTAATCGAATCTTCGAGTAGATCTCCGAGTCCAGTGGACCCGGACAATTTCGTTCTATCGGGCACATTTCAGCGTTTGTTGGGTCCTGATGACGATATGCCAGTTCGTCTTTACCGAGTGTACTTTGACCCAGGCGGTCGCACGAATTGGCATCATCATGATGACTTCCAACTACTTCTCGGACTGAGTGGCACTTGTTCCGTAGTAAATCGCTCTGGTCACGAACTGACCCTAGGAGTGGGTGATCTCGTTATGATCGATCCAAATGAGGAGCATTGGCATGGGGCAGCCCCTAGCACCCACGGAGAGCACCTGGCGATCAATCTTGGGTTGACGACGACCTGGCTCGAATCATCCGCGTAGTTGACCAGGACCCCTCAATAGATGGGTTCTGTTTTGCTCCAGGGAGCTAAAACCTACCTCCTGACTGCTGTCAGTTCCCTAATGACTCGTCGGAGTTCAGCCGCCTTGCCTACGGACTCTAGCTCAATCCACATGCGCTCGACTGTGTCTGCATCAACTAATCCAGGAGGACTACTACCCGAGCTAGGAACTGACAAACCTTGGTCTGAGCGGAATTCGTCTACTGCGGAGATAATCTCATCATCGTAGAGTCGCCAGTTGCCCTCTTGCTCTAGGGTTTCAGTATCTGAGCGGTAATAGTCGAGTGCATGCATGATGAGTTTCACCTGCCATACATCATTACCTGTGTGCTGTTGGAGTGTCCGGTAGCCCAAGGTTCCCGAGATCGTGTTGTACACCCGCCGCAGCTCCGCTACCGGAGTGGGGTGCTCACAGACATTGATATTTGCTGTGAGCCCGTCGGCACGTCGTGAGCGACCTTCTCTTGGGTCGGCTATGATTACTGCAGCCGATTGCAGGCGGCCCATTCTCCGATCACCGCCTACTTCTTGCCCTGCCCCTAGTGCTTCAATCAATCGATCCGCTAAATGACGTTCCGAGTCCTCAGTAGCCTCGAATGACGCCGCAACAGCGTCGACCACCTCCGGCCCAACGAGCACATTGCCTTGAGTAGCGTAGTTGAGACCTGACTTATGCCCAGCCCAATAGCCAGGACCGGTTCCAGTATGTTGAGCGGATGTCCCATCTAGCGCTACAACCCCTACTTGTCGACGTTCGGACTCTGGGTCACCGGCTATAGCCCGGTCGAGAGCATCTCGAGGGGTCAAGCCTTCTTCGAGCATATCAAGCAACTCATTCCCATAGGCCGTTCGTGTAGAGGCCTGTGTTGCCACAGCACCAACCCCAGCGCGTACCCAGGGTACTCCATTGCCTACACAGGGAACGCGTGTTGTAACGGCCACACCGGATTCGCCAGTCCTGGGATCAACTGCAGCGATAGAAAACGTATGAAAAACTAGTTCTTCTCCCCATGCGACTGGTTCTTGCGCCTTGAGATCTTGTTTCCCGGAGAGGGTAGCTAGGACCAGCAACCACAGAACGCCCGGAGCTATTTGGCTCCGGGCGCCTCGTGGGGACATGCTTTTAGCCGTCCTCATTATTGCCCTTCCGATTAGCGGTTGTGTTGTTTGCGGAGCCTAGGCGATCTCCTGCAACGCGTGCATAAACCGCTCATTCTCTTCTTCGTTACCGACTGAGACCCGCAGCCAGTCAAGCATGGGCGGGAAGTCACGACCTACCGCGACCCCTCTCTCACGGAAGGCAGATCTAAACTCAGACGACGGTCGAACCGTATGCATCATAAAGAAGTTGGTGTCAGACGGTAGGACGTCGAATCCCATTGATTTGACTCCAGCGATCATCTTTTCCCGGAGCTCAACTGTCTTATTTAACACCCACTTCTCGGCTTCCTTGTCCTTCAAGGCTGCCGCCCCACCCCATTTTACCAGCGCATTCACAGAGCCGGTGCTGTGGGGGCGCATACGATCGATGAGTTCTGGTTTGGCAATGGCATATCCGAGTCTCATTGCTGCTACACCGTAAATCTTTGAGAACGTGCGTGTGATTATCACGTTGCGTCCCTCTAGAACGTAGGGGAGGGACTCAGCATAAGACGGATCTTGCACAAAGTGGTGGTATGCCTCATCGACCAGCACGGGCACGTCTTCAGGAATGTTGTCCAGCAATTGCCTTACCTCTGCTGCTGTAACCGTTATGCCAGTTGGGTTATTCGGATTACAGAGGAAAACAAAGCCAACATTGCGGTGATTGATCTTAATGGTGCGGATCATCTCCGGGATGTTCTGTCGGTAGTCTTCCATCAGCGGCAACGTGATTGCATCCGCTCGAAGGTCAGTAGCATGCCTATAAACAGTACTATACGTAGGTTCGACCCCAATAACTTTCTTCCCAGGACTCATAAACGTGAGCCCGACGACCTTCAGGAGTTCACCTGAGCCAGCGCCCATGAGGATGTGATCCCTACTCACCCCATGGTGCTCAGCAATCGCTGACTGGATGTCGCCATCAGGGTAGCCGTACCTGTTTGCATATTTCCAGGCACCATTCATGGCTTCCAGCACGCTTTTCGAGGGCCCCCACGGGTTTTCATTCGAGTTTAGGTGCGCCAGGGAGTCATAAGGGTCATCCAGCTTACGTGCCAAAGGAAACCTTATGGTCTCATCAGCCTCAGCAGCCAAAAGCTCAGCGCCCGGCTTTAACCCCAGGTAACCCAGCGCAGTCGCTGCTCCACCCATGAATTGCCGTCGGGAGAAAGAACGCCTCAGGTCCATCTTTTACCTCCTATGTGGAGCCACTCAGTCGCCTGCGGGCTGGCTCATGCCAACACGCTTAGAGCAGTTTCGGTTTTCTTGGGGTTAGACGCAACACCCAACTATACAATTGACATAGTCCTTGCCCCCCAAGAACCCAGTAGATAGCGTGTAAACAGGCTTATCTGGAGAGATGTATCCCACAATGAAAAACATAGTCTTTTCCACTGCTGCGCTGGGTATGATGCTCGTGCTCTCAGGAGCTCGGGCTGAAGTGGGACCAGTGTGGCAAAAAGCCAGTGTTTATAAGGATATCCAGGGGTCAGTTGACCTTCATGAAGTCAGCGAGGATGTATCAACAAATGATGTAATCCAGGACACTTGCGTACGGTGTCACAACGAGAGACGTCTAAGTGGGAATCTGTCCCTAGTTGGCTTCGACGCCGATGAAGCTGACCAAAATGCGGAAATCGCCGAACGGATGATCCGTAAACTCCGGGCTGGAATGATGCCTCCGGTTGGTGCGAGGAGACCTGGAGGTGACACACTCCAAACGGTTGTCGAAGAGCTTGAGCGGGTGGTTGATGCTGCGGCATCGAGAAATCCGAACCCTGGTGGCCGAACGTTCCAGCGCCTTAATCGGGCTGAGTACGAACAGGCCATAAGAGATCTCTTGCTCCTCAAGGTCGATGCCAGCGAGTGGCTTCAGAACGACCAAATGAGTGCCAATTTCGATAATATCGCTGATGTACAGTCGCTTTCAGCTACCCTGCTTGAGTCTTATCTGAATGCAGCGAGTGAGATTAGCCGGTGGGCTCTGGGTAATCGGAGTGCTCCAGCTGTAGACCAAGTCTATAAGCTTCCGGAGTATATTTCCCAACACCCGTGGGACCATGTGGAAGGTGCTCCGTACGGCACCCGTGGCGGCATTGTAATCGACCACGTATTTCCGGCTGATGCGGAGTATGTTTTCGCAATGACATTCAATGGTGGCCGTAATGCACGGCTTGAGGACGTAGATATATCGATCGATGGTGAGCGAGTCGCACTCCTTCACTACACGCGTTCTGGAGCTGGAGCGGATGGTCGCGGTGGTTCGGGGATCAGGACGGAACCAATTATGCTTCGTGCAGGACAACATAAGGTCTCAGCGGCGTTTATACGCCGTGGCGATGGTCCGTACGAAGACCTCCTTCGTCCGCATGAGTGGTCGTTGGCGGGTGGCGGTTCAGGTGGGAATGGAATTACATCACTCCCGCATTTGCGCGACCTGATGGTCAGCGGTCCCTATAACACAACTGGAATCTCCGAGACTGCGACTCGCTCTAAGGTCTTTTCATGCCGACCAACCGTGCCGAGTGAGGAACTAGGGTGCGCCAGGGAGATTGTGTCCCGGCTCGCTAGTGAAGCGTATAGGCGCCCTCTGTCAGACAATGACATATCAGGTCTCATGAACTTCTACTCAGCTGGTTCCGCCCGTGGAGGCTTCGAGGGTGGAGTGAGAAGGGCGCTTGAGGCAATACTTGCGAGTCCTCACTTCGTATTCCGGTTCGAGCGGGAGCCCGAAAACAAGGATCCCGGCGAAACATATCGGCTCTCGGATGTGGACCTTGCCTCACGGCTCTCTTTCTTCCTCTGGGGTATGCCCCCAGATGCTGAATTGCTTGAGATTGCAGCAGAAGGGAAACTCTCGAACAAAGAACTTGAGAGGCAGTCGCAGAGAATGCTTGCAGATCCGCGTTCTGAGGCACTAGGAACACGTTTCGCAGGTCTATGGCTACGACTACAAGATCTCTACAAGGTCCGTCCAGACCCTAATTTCTATCCGAATTTCGATGAGAATCTAGCAGATGCAATGCGGCGTGAAACCGAGCTTTTCTTCTACGATCTCGTACGAGAGGACAAGAGCTTTTTAGAGTTGTTTAGCGCCGACTACACGTTTGTTAATGAGCGTCTAGCCAGGCACTATGGAATCCCTGGCGTGTCGGGGAACCATTTCCGGCGGGTAGATTATTTGGAGGATCAGCGCCGAGGACTCTTAGGTCAGGGAAGTGTATTAGTACTGACCTCGATGGCGAATCGTACTTCTCCGGTGCTCCGTGGTAAGTGGGTGATGGAAGTTCTACTAGGCACACCACCACCACCACCACCACCTGGGGTGCCTGACTTGGATGAGACTGGAACTGTCTCCGATGGAAAATTCCTTACGACACGCGAGAGAATGGAGCTTCACAGGGAGAGTCCAGCTTGTAGCTCTTGTCACAGTCTCATGGACCCCATAGGTCTCGCGCTCGACAACTACGATGTAACAGGTCGTTGGCGACTGCGGGAGAATGGGAATCCGATAGACACTCGTGGGGACTTCTATGATGGTACGCCCGTGTCTGAGCCTGTGGAATTGATTAATGCGCTACTAAAAAGGCCGATTCCGCTGGTTAGAAACTTCACGGAAAACCTGATGGCATATGCACTTGGACGACGGGTTGAGCATTATGATCAACCGGTAGTACGAGAAATCTCGAAAAATGCAGAGAAAGACGATTATAGGTTGTCGTCCTTCATTATGGGCATCATTCAGAGTGATGCATTCCAGATGAAGCGAGCAGCACTAATTAGCACAGCTGAAGGGGAAGAGCCGGTTAATTCTTCCAACTAAGAGAACGATGCAGTAAGACATAGGTCAGGAGACCAAGAGATGCATTTTATTACAGGTAAACACATCGAGCGACGGACTTTCTTGCGTGGTATGGGTGCCAGTGTTGCCCTACCGTTCCTTGATGCGATGGTTCCAGCCGGAAGGCTGGCCGATTCTGGGCGTGCGTTCCTCGCGGCTGATAAGATGCCTTTGATTTGTATTGAGGAGGTGCATGGCCTAGCTGGTTGTAATGACTGGGGTGCGACCCAGCTCCTGTATGCCCCTGCAACGGTAGGTCGTGACTTCGAGTTGATCGCTGATCACCCTGCAAAATCTCTTGAACCCTGGCGGGAGTACCTTACGCTGATCAGTAACACCGACGTCAGGATGGCTGAGCCGCTGTCTGCGCCGGAGGTCGGAGGGGATCACTTCCGGTCCAGCGCGGTGTTCCTAACGCAGTCGCATCCGAAACAGACACAGGGTTCAGATCTCTGGGTAGGGACTCCGTCACTGGATCAGATTTATGCGAAGCGTTTTGGTCAGGATACACCGCTTCCTTCGATGCAATTCTGTATTGAAAACCTCGATCAATCTGGTGGCTGTACCTACAACTATTCCTGTGCCTACACTGATACGATCAGCTGGTCTTCACCCAGTGAGCCCATGCCGATGATCCGTGATCCGAGGGTAGCCTTCGATATGCTGTTCGGTGCTGGGTCCAGTCCTGAAGAACGTGCTACCCGGCGAGCTGACCGGGCGAGCATTCTAGATTGGATCGCGGACGAGGTCGCGTCTTTACGTCGGGATCTTGGTGCTGTCGACCGGCAACGCATGGACAGGTATCTCGATAACGTCCGAGAGATCGAAAGACGTATCGAGATGGTTGAAGTCAGAAACTCCAGTGGGGAAGAGCGGGCGTTGCCCGAAGCACCGCCAGGGGTACCTGACACGTTCAAAGAGCATATGGAAATGATGTTTGATCTCCAGGTGCTAGCGCTTGAAACAGAGATGACGCGAGTGATCTCGTTCAAGACTGGCCGGGACGCGCAGAACCGTGTGTTCCCAGACAGTGATTCAGCGAGACCCTTCCATCCGGCTTCGCATCACGGCGGGCGTGAGGAGGCGATCCTCGAATTCAATAAGATCAACCAATACCGCATGGAAACGCTGGGATACTTACTCGAGAAGATGCAGAACTCAGTGGTTGGGGACAGTAATTTGCTCGAGCAGTCAATGATTATATGGGGCTCTCCGATGGCAGACGCCAATATCCATAACCATCGTCGTTGTCCATTGATCTTGATGGGTCATGCTAACGGGCAGTTAGCCGGTAATGTCCACCTGCAGGCAGCGGACGACACACCAATGGCTAACGTGATGCTCACGCTGCTCCACATGCTTGGTCATGATGAGATGGAGAATTTCGGAGACAGTGACGGGGTTTTCTCCCTCGCCACACCACCTGTATCTGCAACGTCTTTCTAGCTTACAGAGCAAATGAAAGACTGGACACAAATGCTGAACGAAGCTGGAGGAAGAGAATGAACCAGGGTCTTCCCTTAAGAGTTCTTGGGGTGTTGGGCGTGGTCATGGTGCTTACTGCGGCCACACCTCCTGAGGCGCCGGTAGCTGATGCTGCGATGAACGGTGATCTAGAAACTGTTCGTGGTCTCCTCAGGCAGGGGGCGGATGTAAACGGAGCACAGGGCGATGGAATGACGGCACTGCATTGGGCTGCGGAGCGTGCCCAACTAGAGATGGTTGAGGTACTTCTTTATGCTGGTGGCCGAGTTGATGCAGTTACACGTATCGGTCACTACACTCCTCTACATCTGGCAAGCAAAGCAGGAAATGAACCCGTCACACGTCGTCTGCTAGAAGAAGGCGCTAACGTTCAGGCCAAGACCTTCCCAGCTGGTACGAGACCAATCCATCTAGCTGCAGCTTCTGGTCAGACCGATGTGCTTGAGGCACTGATAGAACATGGTGCGGACGTGAATGCCTTGGAGGGATCCTCGGGTCAAACGCCCCTGATCTTCGCGTCAGCGCTCAACAGAGCTGCTGCCGCAGCACACCTGTTGGAGCAAGGAGCAGAACCCGGACTCTCGACGACGGTAGTTGATCTCCAGGAACAAGGAGAGATAGACCGTGCTGCCAACCAGAGACAAAACGAAGTCCTTGACGCTATTCGAGAGGCCAGTGGATCTGTTACGCCAACTCAGGTCCAGGCTGCGTTGCGTGCTGGCCGTGAGGTGCTAGAGCATGGACTTCCTGAAGAAGAAGAGGAAGAGGAAGAGGAAGAAGAAAGAGGAGGCGGATCGCCTAGCATCACAGCGACTGGTGGAATGACGGCACTCTTACATGCAGCTCGTCAGGGGCATTTGGAAGTAGCGCAGGTACTTCTTGATGGTGGAGCTGACGTCGACCAGATAAGCCTGAGTGATGGTACGAGCCCACTCCTCATGGCCACAATCAATGGGCAGTTCGACATCGCCTTGCTGTTGCTTGGAGCTGGGGCGAATCCCAATCTGGCAGCTGACATCAACGGTATTGCACCGCTGTGGAGTGCAGTGAACAGTGAGTGGCAGCCTCGGACACGATTCCCTCAACCTCAGGAACACCACCTGCAGAATGCTACGTATATGGAAGTTATCGAAGCACTGTTGCAGAGTGGAGCTGAACCTGACGCACGTACGACGATGCATCCTTGGTACATGGTCTACGGAGGATGCGGTAATCGAAATTGTGGGCTGGTAGACACAAAAGGCTCCACGGCGTTCTGGCGTGCGGCCTACGCGGCAGATGTGGAGGCGATGCGCCTGTTAATTAAGTATGGTGCTGATCCAGACATCCCAACAATCGCTCCAGAACAAAGGCGAAGGAGACCCCGAGACACGGGAGCTCGTTCGGCGCGTAATCAGATATCTGACGATTCCAACTTTAATCCACTATCTGCAGAAGAGCGGATGGAAGTTCTTACTTCGGTACGAAACGAGCTTCCGGAAGCTGAACGAGCGGAGTTTACGGATGAGGAGTTGGCGGAAATCTCAGACGATAGGCGACAGGAACTCGTCGGTCGCGTAGAGCGTGCAGATTCGGTCCGTGAAGCAAACGCTGACCCGTCAGGCTTACCACCGTATGTAGACGGAGGGCCAGGAATATTCCCGGTTAACGCTGCTGCGGGTGCTGGATATGGTGAAGGTTTCGCAGGCAACGCACATCGGGCTATGCCCGGTGGTTGGATTCCATCAGTGAGATATCTCATTGAAGAACTTGGCGCCGACGTTAACCAGCCAGACCACAACGGATACCGTCCGCTCCACAATGCAGCAGGGCGTGGTGATAACGAGATGATTCTCTATCTCATCAGTCAGGGAGGCGATGCTAGTGTGGTAAATCGGCGTGGACAGACCACTGCTGACTTGGCGAATGGCCCTGTATCACGAATCCCGCCGCATTTGAATGCTGTGACACTGCTGATGGGGCTCGGTTCCAAGAACAACAACAATTGCGTTTCGTGTTGAGTTGTGCCTAGATAGTTTTTGGGCCGTCTGCCATTCTAGGAGAGGTCCTCAAGAGAAAGAAAAACGCTCTACAAGCCATATTGGCCCGTGGAGCGTTCTTCTTTTAGTAGACCTCAAGGTGATTCAGATTTTCCGGCAGCCTTAAGGAATCGTCGTGCTAACTGAGCTACCCGATCTTCACCAGCGGTTTCAGCTTCCTTAAGGATCGAAAGGACACACGGGACCAGTGTTGGGTCACCCCAATTGTAGCTTGTAGCCAGTTCGGCACTTCGAGAATCTCCCTGATCTGCTCCTTGGATGAGCGCCCACGCTGCTGCCTCGTTGTAATAGGGTGACTCGGGATCAGGTAGCTGATATGTCGGGATTGGCTCATCAGGATCTTCTTTGATAAACGCCCGGGACATTTGCTTAACCCTGAGTTGGCTTAGACAGCTGTATTTGGGGGTCCTCCGGATGTGGACGGTATAGAACTGCGATGTGTCCAATCGTTTGAATGACATGCACTCCTGAGAGGTGAGAGGCTATATCATTTGCGATCGCCTTAATGGGTCCGGGTGCCCCTTCCTGGGCTCTAACCTTAATTAGCTCACGCTTATTAAATGCTTCTGACGCTGATGTAAGGAGTTTCTCACTAACTCCTTCTGTCCCCACATGTACGACTGGCTTGAGTCGGTTTGCGAGGCCTCGAAGGTGCGCTCGTTGCTTAGATGTCAGTTGAATCATATAAGGAGCATGACATATATCTGGTTAGCGGTAAACAGGAGTGGAATTCCTAGTTCGCCTGGTTATAGGCGGCATTGTAGTTGGCTTAGGTCGAGAGGAGCTAAGCTCTCGCGGGACGACCGGAACCAACTCATTTTGGATTGAGACTGATTAGTTCTATAGGAGAGCTTTAAATGTTTTCACCCACGTATCGGTTTGTGATTGTAATAGTATGGGTTGTAGTGACCGCGTTTGTTTTACCGAGCGGCTCTACTGCCCAAACAAGTCAGTTGGCTGACTGGAAGAATGAGCTTGCTGAGGCAATCGATGGGAAAAGGGAATTCACAGCGAATATCGTAGACCAGATTTTCAGCTTTGCTGAACTAGGTTTTCAAGAGTTCGAGACTTCAGCCTACCTAGTAGAACTCCTTCGGGAACATGGTTTCACTGTGGAAGAGGGAGTGGCCGGTATTCCTACTGCCTGGGTTGCTACTTGGGGCTCCGGCCGACCTAAGATCTCTCTAGGAACAGATATAGATAATATTCCGAAGGCGTCCCAAACGCCTGGAGTGGCTTGTCATCTTCCTCTTGTTGAGGGGGCCCCTGGGCATGGAGAAGGACATAATTCGGGCATGGCTGTTCAGATCACAGCTGCTCTTGCTGTAAAAGAAATTATGGAGCGGGAAGGGCTAGGGGGAACGATCCAGATTTGGCCTGGAGTAGCAGAGGAGCTTGTCGCTACCAAGGCATATTACGTGAGAGAGGGCATGTTTGAAGATGTAGATATCGTCCTTTATGCTCACGTCGGGAACAATCTGTCGACTAGCTGGGGCATGACACCTGGCACGGGTCTCATTTCGGCGATGTTCACCTTCGAAGGGTCTGCCGCGCACGCCGGAGGCGCTCCTTGGAGGGGCCGAAGCGCTGCCGACGCAGTGAATCTAATGGAGGTTGGTTGGAACTTCCGCCGTGAACACCTGCGCACTCAACATCGGTCCCATTCTATAGTATATGATGGTGGAGACCAGCCAAATGTGGTGCCATCCAAGGCTTCAATCTGGTTTTATTTCCGAGAGAAAAACTATCCTCAGATCAGAGATCTTTTTGCGATCGGCGATTCGATCGCACAAGGCGCAGCAATGATGAGTGGTACTGTCCTTGACGATGTCCGCATCATTGGTAGTGCGTGGCCTGGTCACTTTAATCAGGTGATTGCTGAAGCTATGTATGAAAATATCCAGCGGGTTGGGCTCCCGCAGTGGGCTGAGGATGACCAGCGTTTTGCTCAAGCAACACAGAGAGAGGTTGGTACCTTCGAGTCTGGGCTAGCTACAGAACTTTCGATTCTGAGGCCTGCACTCACCGAGGCACAGAGGACTGCGGGGTTTGCAGACGATATTGGGGACATTTCTTGGAATGTCCCAACGGCGACACTCTCTTTTCCATCCAACATTCCCGGTCTCCCTGGCCATCACTGGGCAAATGCAATGGCGATGGCGACCCCCATCGCTCATAAGGGAGCCACGCAGGGAGCGATGGCACAAGCCATGACCCTTCTCGATTTCATGGTTCGACCTGAATTAGTTGATCAAGCTTGGGACTATTTCGAGAATATCCAGAACCGTGAAATCCAGTACACGCCATTTATCCGGCCATCGGACCAGCCGGCCACTGAAATGAATGCCGAGATCATGGAGGAGTTCCGGGAGGAAATGCGGAAACATTACTATGACTCAGATCGCTACGATTCGTATCTCGACCAGCTCGGCGTCTCGTATCCCACACTCCGACAACCTGATGGACGTTGCACTGTCGGCTCAGTAAGTGAACAAGGCAATTGAACTAAGATGTCCTTAGTGGGTTGCCGGGGGTGGGTTCTCGGCGGGTTATGAACTTACTCTAGTGGAAGTTCCTCCTCACTGAGGAGGTCCAATGCTGCTTGAGCTGTCCGAACATCTGGTCGATCTATGAGAAGTGCAGCTAGCACGCCTGTCGTATTCGCTACGGCAAAACTAATCCCGTTGAGATTCCGGGCGGTCGGGATTCCTGGAATCGGGCGAGGATAACCAGACGCGCTGACAACACGGACCGAAGAGGCCTCGGTAGATCCTTCGGGGTTGATCACGGAGACGCTTTCCCTGGGGTGTTCCCAATCGAGGACTACTCCTAAGACACCTTCCATGCATCCCGGGTACCAGACCTGTTCTTCGTTGGCTCTAGCCGAAACGATAATTGTTCCTCTTTCGATTGCACGTTCCACGGCTGGAGCTAAATCGTAGGCACGGATTTCGTTGGGTGTGCCGAGGCTCAAGTTGACGAGACGCATATGATGCTCAGAGGCCCAGTCTAACGCTTTCACAAGTATTGGCACGCTTGTCGCGAGCTGTTGATGAAAGACCTTTACCACAAAGATTTCCGTATCTGGGGCTTTTTCATAAATCGCTGACGTCACTGCAGTTCCATGCCCCAACACATCTGTAAAATCTTCTTGTTCGTGACCTTCACGATCAAAAGAGATACCGCTTTGAACTGCAGGTAAGTGTGGGTGTGGAGTATTTACTCCACTATCTACAACTGCGAGAGTAATGGGCTTGTCCTTCATTATCGGGTTTTCCCCGTTAGTGCAATCAGAGTAACTAGCCGGTCTTGACGTCTAGAAAAATATCTCTGAAGGCAGTTCCTTGAGTCTCTAGGTCGCTCAGCCGTCCATCTTCTGCCACTCTTCCGTTCTTGAGTACCACGACTCGGTCAGCTTGTCGGGCCAGGTCAATCCGGTGTGTAATGAGCACAGTAGTCCGGCCGCGCATCAGAGCATCATAACCTGAAAGGACAGCGGCTTCTGACATGGGATCAAGTGCGCCAGTAGCTTCATCGAAAATGAGCACTGAAGGTTCGGCAAGGTAGGCACGAGCGATCGCAACACGCTGGCGTTCACCAGCCGATAGCTGGCTTCCTCGTTCACCAACGACCGTATTTATGTCTTCCGGCATCGAAGCCATAAGATCTGAGAGTCCGGCTGCATGTATTGCTTGCTGCACATCTGCTTCTGTCGCTTCCGGTCTTGCATAGCGGACGTTTTCAGCAACCGTAGCATGGAAAATAAATGGTGATTGTTCGACAACAGCGACGTGCCTTCTTACCTGTGAAAGGAATAGATCACACAGATTATTTCCATCCAACAGGATGCGTCCTTCATCTGGATCGAGTTGGCGACAAAGAAGATCTGCGATTGTTGATTTACCACTCCCGCTGGTGCCTACAATCGCCAACACCTGTCCGGCTGGGATGACTAAATTGATACCTGCGAGTACTTCACCTCCGCGCCCGAAGCCGTAGTGGACCTCTTCAAGTGTAAGTTCGCCTTTGCATACTGGTAGTGATTTGGAGGCGGCGGCCTCGATCACTTCGGGAGGGCTGTCACGGATTTCATGCACGCGGACTAAAGATGCCCGTGCGGTAGCAAGATTGGAGTAAAGGCCCATCAATCCTTGGATAGGTGCCATCAGGCGCATCTGGTAAGCCATGAATGCTACGAATGTACCGAGGGTTGTCGCTCCATCGATCACCCGATACCCGCCGTACAAGAAAACGATACCCGTACCGGTGGTGAGTAAGAGGCCTGGAAGTCCACCGGCTAGATAGGTAAAAAGCCGCATAGAAAGGAGCGCATCGACGAATGAGTCATTCTTGTTGCGGAAGCGATCAACCTCACGCTCCTGTGCGTTGGCTCCAACGACTGCTCGCATGCCCTGAAGCGTCTCAATCAGGAAGGTACCAATATCTGCACTACGTTCGCGTAGATCACGAACTCGGGCCTCTAGTTGTCGCCGATAGCGTAAAAGGAAAAAGAGGGCGGGGGGTAGGGTGATAAGTCCAGCGATAAAGAGGCGTACATCGAGATAAATCAGCATCCCGACTGTTCCAACTAGTGCGATGAGTTGGCCCAGCCACGCGAGAGTAGCTTCGGCCGTAACACGCTGAATTTCTCCGATATCTCCGTTGATCCTGGATACAACATCCCCTAATGGAGTCTTCGCATAGTATCTCGGAGATAACCGTTGTAGGTGGCGGTAAAGGTCCAAGCGCATATCGAATAGGATGTCAGCTGACACTTTCGTGTAGCGCATTCCACTCAAGACGTTCATTAGGAAAGAGGCCGCTGTGATACCAACAAAGAGACCTACGATGTTCAGCAGTGCGCCAAAATCTTGGGCTACGAGTGCGTCGTCGACTAGAAGTTTCGAGAGGTATGGAAGTACTAGACCTAGTCCAGTACCCAGTAGCGAAAGCCCCACCACCGGCGCGAGAGCCCAGCCGTATGGTCGCACGAAACTTAGTGCCCGCCTGAAGTGCGGATCTAGGATTTTGGCCACAGTTTTTTTGGATTCAGGCGCCTAAAGCTCGCCTGGATTAAGTAGAGGGAGGGGCCTAGCGTTTTGTACCCGTGATATCAACTGCTCCAATATCAGACATAAGGGTGCCCTCAAATCCACCATCCTCAAAGTTGAGCGTGATATCGGCCGTGGCTCCATCTGCTCCGATCGTGCACTTCATCACATTACCTTCGACTGTGATATCCTGTAGCTCCGCAGGCCCCTGGGATGGCACCTCGGGAGGCAGGTCAAGCAACAACACTCCGGTCAGTCCATTATCCGAATTTTCGATCGTCAAGGTGCCGGGTATTTGAAAGCCCGCCTCAGGAATATCGATCATGATACCATAGACGCCGACGGGATCAACGTTTTGGGCTTCGAGTGCGGTACCTAGAGACATAAACCCTAGGGCGCCAAGGGCTAGAAGCTTTCCGAGTCGGTTCATCTTGGTACACTCCTTCTTGTTGTAACTCACAGTGTAAAGTCCCCTGCTTCGGGAACCAGAACTTCAATTGTTATATCCTCATCAAGAACAATGTTTTGCTTAAATGAAGTCTAGCGCTTTGTCCCTGATATCGTCCCTCCACCCAGACCGTCTAAATCGAATTCACCACTAAATCCATCATCTTCAAAATTCACTTCGAACGCGACCAGCATCCCCTCCGCATCCACGTTGAATTTCATCTCCGAACCTTCAACCACGATACCGGATAACGAGGTAATTCCCATGTCTGTATCGACCGATCCCCTAAGTCCATTATCCGAATTTTCAATGGTCAGGGTTCCAAATAGCTGCATTACTTGCCCATCAAAATCAGCATTGATCGTTATACCGTAGACGCCGACGGGATCAACGTTTTGGGCTTCGAGTGCGGTACCTAGAGACATAAACCCTAGGGCGCCAAGGGCTAGAAGCTTTCCGAGTCGGTTCATCTTGGTACACTCCTTCTTGTTGTAACTCACGGTGTAAAGTTCCCCGTTTGGGGAATCATAACTTCAAACGTTGTATCCTCATCAAACACGATCTGCTTTATATAG
>CAWVZF010000008.1:0-42890 GCA_963934665.1 uncultured bacterium
GTGCAGTCTTCTCTTGACCAGTCAAAAGTCGACCCGCAAAGGATCCAACGGCAAGTAGAGCTTCAGGTTGAATTAGCTGTATTTGCCTCGTCAGGAAAGGTGAGCACGATTTAATCTCGTCAGGCTTGGGATCTCGATTACCTGGCGGACGGCATTTAAGCACGTTGCAAATGTACGTGTTCCTCTCCCGTGACAGGTCAACCGTCGCAAGCAATAAATCGAGAAATTTTCCTGCTGCTCCGACAAATGGGAGACCCGTCTTATCTTCATTCGCGCCTGGCGCCTCACCGACAACCATCACAGACGCATCTTCAACACCATCTGAGAACACTACATTCTTTCGGCTCTCTGCAAGTCCGCACCGAGTACAAGCTAGAGCATGATTCCGGAGATCCTTGTACGATTTGGGCAACTCGGCACCGGACAGACTCGGCTGCTCCGATTGAACTTTTGTGTCCCGTTGCTGAGCAGAGCCCAGGGGATCTGAAGATGGTGACTGTCCACGAATGGTGGACGCTATTCGGAGAGCTTCCTCTCGGGTCAAATGAGAGAGGAAAACATCTTGGTCATTGATTTCTCTCCGCTGCTGAAGCAGCCGCGCAGCATCCTCAGTTTTAGATCGCCTGGTTGTCATAGGTCTTCGGTCACAACCGGTCGCAGATACGATCAATAATCACCTCTGCGACGCTCGGTTTGAGCATCAGTGGAAGCTCTTCCGGATCTCTTTCCGGCGAAATAATGGTCACGCGATTTGTCGGTACATCAAAGCCAGACTCTTTGTCAGTTGCATCATTTGCAACTAATAGATCGAACGATTTCGCCATCAGCTTCTGCTCAGCGTTCTTGATCAAGTCACTGGTCTCAAGTGCGAAGCCCACTGCTAGACTGCCAGGTTTACGTCTAGAGACGGTATCTTTCGCCACGTCAGGGTTTCCCGTGAAAGAAACCGCAAAATCTCCTTCTATATCAGCCCGTTTGAGTTTTTCATCATCCGCGTTATCCGGTCGGAAGTCGGCAACGGCCGCGGCAAAAATAGACACGTCCATCTCAGGAAGAGCATGATTGACTGCATCGTGCATCTCAAGTGCAGTCTCAACTGAAATCAAGTGCACGCCGATCGGAGGCTCCATCCACGAAGGTCCTGAAACCAAACAAACTTCGGCACCACGCCTCCATGCTGCCTGTGCGATAGCATATCCCATACGTCCGGAAGAGCGATTCCCGATATAGCGCACCGGGTCGACTGGTTCCCTGGTAGGCCCAGCCGTGACAAGCACCTGCTTTCCAGTGAGTGGACTAGCACCAGTAAGTGCCTTACCCAAGTGCTCCACTATCTGCCAAGGCTCAATCATTCGACCGGGTCCATCCGACTCCCCCGCGGCTAGCGCGCCCTCGGTTGGGCCAGCAATCGTGTACCCGAGCTTTGATCTCAGATGATCGAGATTTGCCTGGACTTGAGCATGAGCAAACATCTGTGAATTCATCGCGGGACAGATTACCACAGGAGCCTGGGTAGCCAGTAAAGTGGTACAGATCAGATCATCAGCCCTACCCTGTGCTGCTCTGGAGAGGAAGTCAGCGGTAGCGGGAGCGACACAAAGGGCATCTGTATCTTGGCCGAGTCGAACATGTAGGGCCGCGCCCTCAGCAGAAAATAGATCCGTCAGAGCTGGGCGACCCGTTACTCCCTCAAAACTAAGTGCTGGTGCGAAGTATTGAGCTGACTTCGTCAAAACAACATCTACCTTAGCGCCCAACTGTGTCAGGTCACGGGCAACCTGAATCGATTTATACGCTGCGATACTCCCAGTTACACCCAAAACGATACGACTGTCCTTCCATGGACGCTGGCTGGTCATCGCGGCTTCCTTCATTTCCATCGGTCCTACGCAGAAAGATGTGGGTTTTGCAAATCTTGCAATCGGTCAACCCAGTTAGCGTTCCTCTCGCTTCCTACGTTTTACAAGACGGAACTCGATTTGCCCAGAGGTCAAAGCCTCAAGTGCTCTCGTGGTAAGCTTCTTCTCTTCCCCCAGTGGCATTGCTTCACTCGGGAGGGTGTTGAGCTCTCGGGAATACTTCGCCGCCACAAGGACTCCCAGATACTTGCTCTCAGTACCTGTAGCAACCTCATCCGGTGTAAAGACCCTCATTGATCCACTCCTTTAAATAACCTTCTAGTAATCTCTTTCGAGGACGTTAGCGATGCCTGCTCGGCAGACCTCTATACTCTCGATCGCTTCTGAATTCAAACCAACAGTCTCTTTCCCTTCAATGATGTCCCTAATCTCTTGCACACAATCACTAAGATGTTCGTTGATGATGATATAGTCGAAATCTCGAGCTACTTCCAGTTCCTCAAGGGCAGAACGAAGACGGAGTCCCAAAATCTCTGGTTCCTCTGTACCCCTAATCTTCAAACGCTCCAGCAGTACGTCGACGGAAGGTGGCAAGACGAAGATAAGCTTCGCATCTGGAATCGCATCCCTGATTTGGAGCGCACCCTGTACATCGATATCAAGTACAACATGCTGGCCCAAATCAGCCGAATCATTCAAGGCTTTTTTCGGGGTACCATACCTATCACCATGAACGTAAGCCCATTCGGCTAGCTCACCTGATTCAATCATCTTATCAAAACTGTGTTCGTCCAGAAAAAGATAGTCGAGCCCGTACTGCTCACCTTGCCGTGGAGCCCTAGTAGTAATGGACACAGAAAACACACAGTCGTCTGATTCTTCGATCAAACGATGGGCGAGAGTCGTCTTTCCAGTACCACTAGGAGCTGAAAGAACAATTGGAGCTGCGCGTTTCATTCAACGTTTTCTACTTGTTCTCGAATACGCTCTACGTCCTCTTTGAGAGCAACAGCCATATGCGAGATCTTTAGGTCATTGGCCTTGGACCCAATGGTATTCGCTTCCCGATGCATCTCCTGAACCAAGAAGTTGAGTCTTTTTCCTACCGGATTAGATCCGTCATCCGCAAGAGCTTCAAGGAAAAGTTCAACATGAGATCGAAACCGCACAATTTCTTCATTAATGTCCCATTTTTCTGTCAGATAAGCGATTTCCCTAGCGAGTCGATCTTCGTCAATTCGTGCATCATCAGTTAATTCCTTAATCGCCTTTCTAAGTCGATCACGCTCCATTACAAGCCGGATGGGAGATCTCTCTTCTGCATGGGTTAAAGCTTCATTTATTGAAGCAAGTGAATTTTCAATATCGGAACGTAGCCGTTCACCCTCAGCCTCTCTCATCCGACAGACTTCCGCAGCTGCCTGGGCTGACAATTCCCGAATCCAATCAGCTTCAATGACCTCCATGTAGTCAGTCTCTGGTGACCGAAACAATTCGCCAAAGCGAGTCATCATCGCCAAATCCACGTCACCTGGAAGTTCGAGTTCACTTTTGAGCACTTCCAGTGCTTCACGCACTTCCTTCGCACGCCCTATATCGACACGAGCATCCGATTTGTCTCCGCTGGAGATCGGTTCCACAGTCAACACAGCCCTGATATGACCGCGCAGGATGCTCTGTTTTATGACTGCTACGATGTCTCGCTCGAATTTTTCAAGCCGGGCGGGAGTCTTGATACTAGCGTTAAAAAACCGGTGGTTCACGGTTTTCACTTCTAACCGCAGGCGACCCACGGGTGAGTCGCGTTCTGATTCTCCGTACCCCGTCATGCTCCGGATCATGGTCAACCTCCAGAGAGCGGAAAAAGATAATGCGACATCCAGAACCCACGTAGGGTAGCATTTGGAAGCCGTCTGCTAGTCATTATGAAATGAATCACCTTCAGTTCCAGAGCGACCAGCGAATGCCATAGACGCTTCTCAACGCAGGTAGCACTCGGCCAGGGAATATTTGCAGGTTGCGGTTAACCGTGATGTTTTCCCAGGCCACGAATATTCTTACGGTCACGACCCTAACCTGGATCCGTCCATACCAATTTTCATAGACAGGAACAGTCTCGAGAGAATGATCGTCCGCTTGGCTACCGTTCTTTAATACATGAACCGTCATTGGATCATGCCCACGCAAGCCGAGCGTCCCCCAAAGCTCCAGATTACCCGATTCCAAGAAGCTGCGTTGGAATACAAAGGCAGCTTTGTAATTTCTTTTCGGCAGATAGGGAGCCCCTTGCTGCCACTGCTGAACCGATCCCTCCAACCGCAAACCTGCTAAAACAGCTGGTAAGCTGCCCCAGACCTCCCACCCTTCATTGATCGCACCACTCAGGAAAGGTGATCCGCGGTCTGGCTCAATCCCTAGTGGAATCAAGGAGTCAGACTCAACTCGAAGCCTTGCTGCAGAAATGGTCGCGTCTCTCCAACCGAATCTGGCACCAAAACGAGTTGCCTTCCTATCCGTGATGCCGAAAGGATGAGATTGGTCTGTCGGGGTCAGCAGAACTTCTTCAGCTACAGCCGAGTTAGATTCCGAGATGCCATCCATGATCGGCAGAGTGCGAGAACCATGTGCACCCGATTCCCAGGATCCAAAGAAGGAAAAGCCGAGATATGGCCGCGTCCACACGCGTACCTGCTGACTCACAGCCGTGATCTCAGGCCATGAAGATCGAGCCATACCCACAGTCAATCCCCCCAGCTTCTCGAGGTCTAGCCCCGCTTGGAAATCAAAACGATCGTTGGGTAAATCTCCACCAAAAAGTCGGTATTCTGCCCTACCCCAAAGTCCAGGACGTCCATAGCCAAATCGCAGACCATGTTGAGTTCTACTACCACCCTCCAGCACGTAACGATCGCGAGTATCCTCAACACCGTGACTTGAATTTCCAGTATATGCTTCCGCGGTGAGGTTATCTGCCAGACGAACACGGAAGCGAGCAGCCCAATCGGTTCGCGTCACCGAGGATGCGAAGTCAGTAACTGCTGTCTTAGTACCCATCCGTCTGAAATCAACTGCGAGACCTGCGTCATCACCTCGATGCATTTGATAACGAATCCAACTGCCTACTCGATTACCACTCTCTGTTCTCCCGGGACCTTGCGTATCGACCCTCTCTAGAGCCAGACCAATGCTGCCCCCTAATGCAGTCGGATCCGCATATGAACCCCTAAACAAATTGGTTTCCAATTCTCCAGTTCCGGCTTCAATGAGTGAATACGGACGACCATCATCAAATTCGTGAGACCACATCTCGATCAACAGTTCTCCGAGGGAACGTTCTAGTCGCACACGCTCGATACCTCCGAGCCCAACTCTAGCTAAATCAGCTACGCCTCCATCAACCGGAAAAAGTTCAAAACCATCACGTAAGATGCGCACCCCTCCACCACCAGATCCGAAAGCACTTATCGCTGCTGGCGTCCCGTAATCACCACCCAATAGAACAATCACCCCTGGTACTTCAGCGACAAGTTCCGCAAGTGTGTTCGCTGAACTAGCCATGATCGCCGAGCGATCCCACGACCAGACACCCGTCTCCCATCCATCAGGAGCTCTGCCCTCGAAACGCGGAAGGTTGTAATAAATCGTATCTGCAGACGCACTATCAGAAGCCAGGACAGCTTCCAAACTGTCGACTAACAGACTGTCTGCTATGACTTGCAGCGTATCCGGAGGATCCTGAGCCTGAGCTTCTCTGGCTCCGAAACTGGTGATGTACGCCAGAGCGAGGACTCCCAGATGTGCAAGCGCCCCGACCCGTGATCGGGACCGGGGCGCTGAATCTTTACGGACGGATTTCGTCACCCGGCACGACTCCGGACCCAGTGAATTAACATCCGAGTTGGAAATCCATACGCCCCTTTACGCTGATACGGAAGTTTCCCATCCCCGTACGCTGTACCTGCGATATCAAGATGTGCCCAGGGTGTATCACCAACGAACTCAGAAAGGAACTTAGCAGCAGTTATTGATCCTGCAGGTCGACCTCCAACATTGCTTAGGTCTGCAGTCTCGCTATCAAGTTGTTCGCGGTAATCATCCCACAACGGGAGTGGCCAACAACGCTCACCTGACGACTTTCCTGCACCAATCAACTCATCGATGAGACCCTGTTGGTTGCCGAGAACTGCGGCAGCCTGATGCCCTAAGGCAATCACAACTGCACCGGTAAGTGTTGCGCAGTCCACCATTGCGGCAGGATGTAGTTGGGCACCATAACAGAGTGCATCTGCCAAGATTAAACGGCCTTCCGCATCAGTATTAATCACCTCTACTGTCTTTCCAGCTAACGTATCAATGACGTCACCAGGCTTCAGAGCATTGCCAGAAGGCAAGTTTTCCGAAGCAGGGACAATGCCTACAACATTTGCCGGAATCTCCAGCTCAGCGATCGCCTTCATGGCACCGATAACGGCCGCGCCCCCTGACATGTCAAATTTCATGTCTTCCATACCTTTAGGGGGCTTAAGAGAGATTCCACCAGCGTCAAACGTGAGTCCCTTGCCAACAAGTACCAAAGGAGACTCACCATCCTCACCCCCATTGTGCTTCATTACGATGAGGCGCGCTTCTTCTTGAGATCCACGAGAAACAGCGAGGATCGCATGCATACCCTCGTCGAGCATTCGTCTTTCATCGAACACCGTAATATCAAGGCCGACCTGAGCGGCCATCCTTTCTGCTTCCTCTGCAAGGTGGAACGGCGTCGCTACGTTTCCGGGGCGGGACTGGAGGGCGCGGGCAAAGTTAGCAGCGTCTGCAATCTTGGCGCCCGTCTCGACAGCTCTTGAAACCTCAGCAGCATCGTCCGACCCTAGAATATCTACGGTGGTTACGTCACTGGTTCCAGTAGATTTATCAGTCTTTAGTTCACGGAACTTCCATGCCGCGAGTACGGCGCCTTCAGCCGCCGCCTGAGCTGTGGACGCGGCATCGATATTCGAAAACGCAGCAAGTGAGATCGATAGCGATTCCAATCTCATCCGCTCTGCAACCCGAACAGCACGACCCGCAGCCCTTCTCACACATTCCGAATCGAATTTGTCTGGCTGGCCCAAGCCAATTAGAAGCAGCCGTTTGAGCCCGGTGTCCTCTGGTCCATAAAGAACCAATTCTTCCCCTGACTTTCCTCTGAAGTCTCCGGAAGAAAGTACTCTCAGGATTGCACCGCTGAGCGCCCTATCAATGATTTCTAGCCAACCGGACGGAGTCTCTGTACCCTCGAAGACTCCAACCGCTAGCATCGGCGTTTCATGCTTCAACGTTTCTACATCGATGTAACGAACCACCATGCCGTCGTGTCTCCAGACCTGTGAACTACGTGGCGGCGTCACGCGCCAGTCTCCTACATGTGCTGGATAATCGCCTCTCCAAACTGCGAGGTCGACACCTTAGTCGCACCTTCCATCTGCCGTTCGAGATCATATGTCACGGTCTTCGCTTCTACCGCGCCTTCAAGGCCTTTGTTCACGAGACCGGCTGCTTCGTTCCATTCCATGTGCTCAAGCATCATCACTGCGGAGAGAATCAACGAACCTGGATTCACCTTATCCTGACCTGCATACTTGGGAGCAGTTCCATGTGTTGCTTCGAACACCGCGATCTCATCACCCACGTTCGCACCAGGCGCCATTCCTAATCCACCTACCTGTGCTGCACAGGCATCGGAAATATAGTCGCCATTTAAATTCGGAGTTGTCACCACATCGTACTCGTCTGGACGCAGTAATACTTGTTGAAACATTGCATCAGCAATCCGGTCTTTAATCAAGATCTTACCTTCCGCGCTTGCGCCACTCCAAGTCTCAGCCTCGGCAACGGTTTGGTCAGGGTACTGCTCCTCAGCAACTTCATAACCCCAATCACGGAAAGCCCCTTCCGTGAACTTCATGATATTACCCTTATGGACGAGCGTTACCGAAGAACGATTTCGTTCAATCGCATAACGAATAGACGCTGCAACGTGTCGCTTAGTACCAAAAGGGCTTATCGGCTTAATCCCTATCCCACTTAGCTCGCGGATGTCCGCACCCATCTCATCGGCGAGAAAGCTTCGGAGCTTGTCCGCCTCGCTGGTGCCCGAGGCCCATTCGAACCCCGCATAGACATCCTCTGTGTTCTCTCGGAAAATGACTACATCGAGTTTTTCGGGCTCCTTCATAGGTGAAGGCACACCCCTGACCCAACGTACAGGCCTGATGCAAGAATAAAGATCTAATACTTGACGGATCGTGACGTTGAGGGATCGAATTCCTCCCCCTACCGGTGTCGTAAGTGGTCCCTTAATACTGACTTTGAATTCGGTGAGCGCGTCAAATGTCTCTTGAGGTAGCCACTCACCCGCCTTGGCATTTGCTTTTTCCCCCGCGTATACCTCCATCCAAGCAATCTGGCGCTCGCCCTCATAAGCTTTCCGGACAGCTGCTTCGACGACAGACCGAGTAGCAGCCCAAATATCAGGGCCAATTCCATCACCTTCAATGAAGGGAACAATCGGACGGTGAGGAACCTGAATTTGTCCATCCTCAACTGTGATCTTGTCTCCGTCGGGAACTATTGCATGAAGGTAGTCAGACAAGGAACGATCGCCTTTTAAAGGGTTTTTCGAAGCTAGGAAACCAGCGTACTAGGGGTAGGTAGAAGCCCACCAGGCGCGCAGAAGTTACCGGAACTATCACGAGACGAGCAAGACGTTCGGGTGAAGGGTTATTCGGCTTTTTCCAAGCCCTCCGCAGTCTCAGCTATCAGGTGGTCTACAACAGCCTTCAGGTCCCCAGTTTTCTCAAATACGGCGAGTTGTCGATCTGCGCTCGACCCCTCTTTAAGGATAGTAAGAGCATACTCTATCTGCTTTCGGCTACCGAGGTCATCTATCACGTCATCGAGAAACCAATAAATCAACTCAGCAATGACGTCCTGTGCCGGACGACCACGCTCCTGTCCTAGATCGAGCAGGTTGCCCTGTACACCATAGCGAACTGCAAGCCACTTGTTTTCCTCAATCAGTGACATCGGATAGACACGGAATGTCATGTTGTCCCGACGCAATTTCCATAACTTTGCAACAATCGCTTGGAAGATCGCAGCGAGACACACAGCTTCGTCAACTTTGGTACAGATATCACAAACACGGAACTCAAGTGTCGGATAGAGATGATGAGGTCGGATATCCCACCAAATCTTTGATGCATCCGGGATACAATTCGCGTTGACCAGCGTATGCATGATTTGGTCATAGCTCGCGTAGGTATCGAATGCTGGAGGAATCCCTGTGCGTGGGAAATTCTTGAATGCGACACTGCGATAAGATTTGAGACCTGTCTTACGGCCCATCCAAAAAGGTGAGCTTGTCGACAAAGCTAGGACATGCGGCAAGAAATAGCGCGCGACTTTCATGGCATCAATCAGGAATTCCTGGTCTTCGATTCCGACATGAACATGCATGCCAAAAATGAGGTTTCGCTTAGCCAGTTCCTGCAAATTCTCAGCTACATCCATATAGCGCTCGAGTGGCGTGATTTCTTGCTCCATCCAAGACGAAAACGGATGCGTGCCTGCAGCAAGGATTTTGAGGTCTTCTTTAGCAGCAAGGTCGATGACCGCAGTCCTAAGCCGTACGATCTCTTCACGGATCTCGGTTGGTGTATGACAAATGCTGCTTCCCACTTCAAGCACAGATTGATGCAATTCTGGCTTAACATCTTCGACCGTGATACGGCCATCTTTCAGGATTTGTGTGATATAGGAGCGCAACTCGCCGGTTTCTGGGGCGACGACTTGGTACTCCTCCTCAATCCCAAGCGTAAGAGATGGTGCCTTCATGAGTTGTCAGTTGATAGAACGAAACCAGATCTGATCATATCTAGGTATTTGTCTACGGTCACTCCCACACGCTCGCATCGCAAGGAAAAAACCTACTTGCATCCACTAAATATCTAGCCTAATTTTGATACTCATTTCGGTTTTTATTCGGTTAACGATCAAGTCCCCGGTACCGGCGTAGGTGGGTGGGTGATGTGGTGCAATGTCAGGAGCCGGGAACCTTTGTCTCTGTTCTATTCCGTTTGTTTCAAATTGCTATGTCAAAATTCTATCCAAGTAGCTATGGCATATCTCAGGAAGCTCTCATTCACGAATGGGATTCAGTTGAGAACAAACAACTTCCGGGATGGGCTCCAATCTCATCCGATATCGGATGGGCCTGCGGCCCTGATTCAGATCCAACTTTGTACTCTACGTCCCAACATATTTCGGCGGGTAGTCGCCAGGCACTTTGTCTTTGGCTTCCTACCTTCGAACTCCGCCTCGAACTCCTTCGCTCTCCTAAACTTGATACTACATCAGTCGCACTTCTTTCTCCCGGTGAGAGCATCCGTAGCAAGATTTGGCAGGTATCTGAGCGTGCCCACGTAACTGGTGTCCGGCCCGGCCAATCCATATCCCAGGCAGTTTCTCTCTGCCCCTCCCTAACACTGCTCGAACCCGACCCAGCACACTATAATGCCGCAGTTGAATCCATGCTCGACCTGCTCTCTGAATTGACTCCTATCGTCGAGCCCGCTGGTCGTGGGCGAGTCTTCTTGGGAATGGACGGTCTCGATCGCCTTCTTGGTTCTCCGTCTAATCAGATAAGTCTCGCACTATGTTCACTCTTTCGAATCTTCCCTCCTCCTCTTGTAGCGGCGACCCGTGCAGGTATGGCTCCCGGAAAGTTCGGTGCATGGGTTGCTTCAGCATCTGCACGATCAGGTGAGCCTGTGATCGTAAAGGAAGCGGAGCTTGGATCTTTTCTTGCCCACTGCCCTGTGAATACGCTCCCCGTCAATCCATTGATCATCCAGCGCCTGGAGCGACTCGGAGTTGAAAGCCTGGGAGATCTCAGACGCCTTCCTGAATCCTCGCTGATTTCCCAATTCGGTGAAGAGGGGCGTAAAGCACTCATGTGGGCCACTGGCAGGCGCATTGATCCCGTACGACCATGGCATCATAGCAAACCAATTCGTGTATCTCTGGAATTCACCAACCCAGTAGGGCTCACCGAGACACTCTATACAGCATTGGATCGATTAATTGAACTCGCCCTCTCCCGTCCGGCCCGCCGAGATCGAAGTGTCGTGAGTGTCCGAGTAGGTGCTCATTTCGAAGGTGGAGGGTCATGGTTTGTGGAAGCAGTGCTCAAGAAGCCCACTACTCAGAGAGAGAGGATAGCCTCTCCGCTTCGCATGAAGATGGAGATCTCACCACCACCTAAAGCCGTTGTGACGCTCTTTATCGAATTCACACAGTTTGGGGCATCAAGCACACAAACCGCACTCTTCGACCGAAAAAGAGACGGTGGACGCACCCTAGCAGGCCGAAGTCTGACTCAGGAAGAAGTTCCAGACTCACTGCGAGATGCTATCAAAGAACTCAAGCTTCGTCTGGGATGTTCCCCACTTTACCGTGTGGTCGAAGTTGATCCGTGGTCAAGAATACCTGAACGACGTCACGCATTGCTCAACTTTGATCCGTGAACAACACACCGCATCTACGACCTCTCGGTCAACCACACGCTGTGACCGTACGCACAAACGAGTTCGGAGAACCCGAGTTCGTAAGCCTTCCGGGTAAACCCACACGCCACGTCGAAATTATTCGTGAGTGCTGGCGCATTGATGAAGGATGGTGGCGGCAACCGATGTCTCGCGAGTACCGTACAGTCATACTCGACAGCGGCGGAAGCCTCACCCTATATCACGATCTCCTCAAAGGACTCTGGTATGTCCAGCGAGCCTGAACCTCTAATCACCCGTATTCAGCCGCTCCGACCTCGAGGACTCAAGGTGCTCATCCACACCGACTGTGATGAGCCATTTGAGGTCACCCTTGAAGCTCTCGAACGGAATCGACTCGGAGTCGGAGATTCTCTCACAAAAGACCGCCGTCATCATCTCCTCAATGACGATGCGGATATGCGTGTGCGTGAAGCTGCACTCAATCTCCTGTCCTACCGAATGCGAACCCGCAGTGAACTCAAACGTCGGCTTAGACAAAAAAACTTTCGGCCAGTCCGCATTGACTTGTGCTTAGACCAACTCGAAGCCAAAGGCTTCCTCAACGATGAAGCAGCCGCCGCGGCTTTTATCCGTGATCGCCTACGACACCGCCCCCGAGGAAAAGCTCGCCTCTCTTCAGAGTTACGGTCGAAAGGTCTCGACGCAGATATCACACATCGAGTCATCAATGATATTTTCGAAGATGAGGGGACTGATGACTTGTCACTCGCACGGCAAGTAGCCGAAGGATGGCTGAGACGACAGAACCGAGATGTGGTGAAGGCACTCGCAGACACTGCTCACTCCCAGAGCCGCGAGAAGGCCCACAGAAGACTTTACGGCTATCTGACCCGAAGAGGATTCCGCGGTGATGCCCTGAGGGCTGCAATTGAAGAAACAATCGAGGCAGCTCGAAACTAACACCCTCTACCGTGATCCATTCTTTAAATGGGCATCATTCTTACCAACACAGCTATTAGATTGAGACATACTTAGAAATTCAGGGATCACCCTATGCATGGTATACGTCGATATTGGACAGTCCGGACCCTAGTGACCCAGCTGTTAAACACATCTTTACTGGTATTACTCTCCTCTCCTCTTCAAGCACAGACAGCCCGTGAGATCATCGACCGTGTCGATCGACTTCTTCGAGGTGAATCAAGCCGGGGGCGGATCACGATGGAGATCACGACAGAGCACTGGTCTCGCTCTCTGGACATGGAAGTCTGGTCACTGGGTGTTGAGCACTCCTTAGTTCGCGTGCAATCCCCTGCCCGTGAAGCAGGCACTGCTACCCTAAAAGCCGGCCAAGAGGTGTGGAACTATCTGCCCCGGGTCGACAGGACAATCAAAGTCCCACCTTCACTCATGATGGGCTCTTGGATGGGGTCTCACTTTACCAATGACGACCTCGTGAAGGAAAGTCGGATCGTGGATGACTACGATTTTGAAATATCGTTCGAAGGCGAACGAGAGGGAGTTGAAGTCTGGGAATTTCAACTCACTCCACGCCCCGAGGCGCCTGTTGTCTGGGGACGCATCGATGAGCAAGTCCGCAAAGCTGATCTGATGCCAACCTGGATCCGCTATTACGATGAGGATGGTGACTTAGTTCGAACACTTACCTTCTCAGGGTATAGAACTATGGGTGGCCGACTCGTTCCTGCATCAATGCTCGTGACTCCTGCAGACAAACCGGAAGAACACACTGTGCTCACGTACCACGAACTCGATTTCGACATCAGCCTCGACGAAAGCTTCTTCAGCCTCCGAAACCTAAGAGCACGACGCTAACAGATGGGCCATGAGCGACTATGGTGGCGGGTAGCGTGGAGAAATCTTTGGAGGAACCGCCTCCGCACACTGATTACGGCTTCTGGGCTAGCATTCGGATATCTCGGAGCGGTACTGGTTGTGGGAGTAAGCGACGGCATGTTGGTGGAGCTCATTGAAAACGGTACTCGCCTTATGCTGGGAGAGGTACAAGTCCACTCCGAGGACTATCTGCCGGAACGCAACATGCACCACACAATCGGTGGATATGAGGGAACTGATGTGGAGATTTTCATCAGCCGAATCACCTCACAAGAGGACGTCTCCGCCGCCGCACCCCGCGCCTACGGTGGTGGCCTCCTTTCCTCTGGTGAGGAAACCCAGGCAGCACTCCTCATGGGGGTCGATCCTGACCGCGAACCCCGCGTCACCACACTTCTCTCTAGGCTCGTGAGTGGTAGGACTCTAGTTGCTGGAGCAAACGAAATCGTGGTCGGAGACGAGATGGCCGAACAACTCGGTGCAGTCCTCGGAGACGAGATCGTCGTGGTCGCACCCTCCTCAGACGGTTCACTGGGAAACGACCTCTTCACCCTGGTGGGAATACTTGATACCGGGATACCAGCGATTGACCAAAACTATGCCCTACTCGCCTTACCTGACCTCCAATTCCTGATGGCGATGGGCCCAACCCGCATCCATGAGGTCGTGATAACCGTCGGCAATGCGAAGGACAGCCCTCGCATTGCAGGAGCTCTTGGTGAGTTCCTTTCAGACAGTGAGTTACCGGTTCAAGTCAGCTCATGGACGGATCTGCGTCCTGAACTTGCGGAAATGGTTAGTCTCATGGACGCCTCTCACTTCATTATTGTTATTGTCATCTTTGGGATGGCGGCTTTCGGTGTCGCGAATACCATGCTGATTGGAACGTTTGAGCGCCGCCGTGAATTCGCTGTCATTCGTGCACTCGGGACTGCACCAATCGGTATCGGACGAACAGTTGTGTACGAGGGAATCGTTCTCGGCGTAATTTCACTGATCGCGGGGGCTTTGATTACTTGGCCAATACTCGTGTGGTGGCATAACTCGCCCATAGACCTAACCACGGTCATCAGTGGCTTCAGCGTCGCTGGTGCTCAGTGGAGACCCGTCCTACGGGTGGAGTACTCCGTGCAAGCACCGATCGTAGCCGCTCTTGGGTTATTCCTGACCTCGATCCTGGCGGCAATGTACCCGGCCTGGAAGGCAACCCGAGTTCCGCCTGCAGATGCGCTTGCTGACTGATGAGACTCACGGTTCTTCTTAAGCTGGCAATGCGCAGTGTAGGACGAAATACACGCAGGAGCGCATTGACTTCATTGGCAATGGTACTCGGCCTGGCACTCCTGGTGTTTTCCCGAAGCTTGGCGGAGGGGGCGTACGATAAGATGATCGATTCGGGTGTCCGGATGGGAAGCGGACATATTGCGATCCAAGCACCCGAGTACCTAGAGACTGGAAAACTCGAGCACCGTCTTGAAGCAGGAGTGGTAAGGCTCGCATCGGAGGTGGCAAACGATGTCCTAAGAGAATCACTGCTCTCGTGGGCTCCTCGCCTCTCAGTCAATGGCCTTGCAAGCTCCACCGCGGCAGCGGTTCCGGTTCGAATCGAGGGGGTAGATCCCGAACTAGAGCGAACCTTTTCAGACATCGAAGACAAGCTGCAGGACGGCCGTTACCTGGAAGCAGGAGACCGTCTGCATGCATACATAGGAACTGAACTGGCTCAGCGTCTCGACGTGCAGGTCGGAAACCGCTTCGTCCTCACCGCGCAGACTTCTACAGGAGATGTAGAGGGTCAACTTGTCCGCGTGGCAGGCATCTTTCAGACGGGGATTCCCGAGGTCGATCAATCGCTAATCCATATACCGATTGATACAGCACGTGAATGGCTGCACACTCCCGGGGCAACTTCGACCCTAGCATTCCTACTCAACGAATCCGAGCTGACAGACATTGGGGTCGAAACTCTACAGCTGAAATTAGAGAATGAGCAGCAGATCCGGGTTCTTGGATGGCGTGAATCGTCCCCAGAGTTAGCGGCAGCGATCCGGCTCGACTCAACTGGCAACTACATCTTTCATTCGATCCTTCTTGCCATTATCGCACTCGCGATACTCAACGCAGTCATGATCTCAGTATTGGGTCGTCGTCGTGAATTTGGTGTTCTACAAGCGATGGGACTTACAGGTGTAGAAACTGGATTTTATGTTTTCTTGGAAGGACTTTTCCTCACGGTTGTAAGTGGCGTAGCCGGCATTTCAGCCGGCCTACTTTTCACCTGGGGATTCTTCAGGAATGGGCTCGACTTCAGCATCTTCATGGAAGACGGCCTAGAGTTCGGCGGTCAAATTATGGAACCCGTTATCATCCCACACTTTAGTGTAGAGCAGTTACTTATCAGCACCTTTGTAGTTGTGACCATCGGGATGATCTCGTCCCTTTACCCAGCCTTGCGTGCATCCAAGTTAGATGTCGCTGAAGCTATGAAATTCGAGCAATAATGAAGACTGCAGTCCGCACAACAAACCTTTGGAAAATCTACCCGCAAGAGCCGGATCCTGTCGAAGCAGTGCAAGGTATCTCCACAGAGATAGAGACTGGTGATTTCGTTGCGATGGCGGGGCCCTCGGGATCTGGTAAGACGACCATGCTCAACATGATCGGAGGGCTTACCCGACCGAGCCGGGGTCAGATCTGGATAGGCGACCGAGAAATCACCGAAATGAGTGATAAAGATCTAGCACAGTTACGACTCGAAAGAATCGGATTTGTCTTCCAGTCATATAACTTGTTACCCGTGCTTACTGCACTTGAGAATGCAGAATTCACGCTCCTCTTGAGTGGTATTCCCAAGGATGAACGTCGTAAGAAAGTACTGGAACTCTTTAATAAAATCGGCCTGAGCGGACTAGAGGATCGTAAGCCTGGAAAACTCTCCGGAGGACAGCAACAACGCGTAGCTGTAGCCCGCGCAGTAGTAGCAAATCCTGCTCTCATCCTCGCCGATGAGCCAACTGCGAATCTCGATTCTAAGGCAAGCGCAGATCTACTCGACGTTATGGAGCGACTCAACCAAGACCATGGCACGACGTTCCTATTCTCAACCCATGATCCTCGGGTGATGGAAAGGTCGAGGCGCCTGATCACGTTGGTCGACGGGCAAATCGAATCGGACGAACGGCGGAATCACTTTTCCGTTTCTTCGTGAGGATACCGGCCGCTCTTTTATTCATAGCGACCATTCTTCCTAGTGTCGCTAAAGGACAATTGGAAGTCTCAGCATATGTCCTTGGTGTTGGAGCATACCAGGGGAGCTCTGCTTTAGGAGCATCCGGAAGCACAGCGCTAGCGCGTACACGACTTATGCCAGTGCTCACTTCAGGCGGCCTCACCCTTGATATCGCCTACGAGCACGTATTATCGCAGACACGGAGTTCAACAGGATTCTCCATTACCGCACCTGGAGGATCGGCCGTACGAACAGGTGATTGGCTAGGCCTGGATTGGGACCTTTACTCTGGGTCCAACACTAAATGGCGCCACCGTCTCGATCGGATGAGTCTGGGCTTTTCTGGTGGTCCATTAGAAGTCACAATCGGCCGCCAAGCAGTCTCATGGGCTACCACACTGATTTTGACACCGGCAGACCCATTCGCACCATTCAATCCCTCAGACCCATTTCGCGAATATCGGGGAGGGATTGATGCTTTGCGAGTCAGGCTTTTCACTGGACCTTTCTCTGAAATCGAGGCAGTTGTCCGCCCTACAGAAACCGCGTTTGGCACAACAGTCACTGCACTCGGCCGCGTGCAAACATCTAGGGGTGGCTGGGCATTCGGGACCTGGGCCGGCATTCTCCACGATCAGCCAGCCGGTGCCCTATTCGCTACGGGTGCGCTAGAAACCAATGCAATTAGAGCAGAGGTCGCGATTCGAGAACGTCCAAACGCTGAAGTGACGGTGCGGGGTGCGATTGGACTCGATCGATTCTTCACCCCAGGGGGGAAGGATGTCTACTTCGCAGTTGAATTGCAGTATGACGGATTCGGAGCCCAAAGCACATCGAAATTACTTGAGACGATGAACTCTAAACCGTTTATACAAGGTGATATGCAAACTATAGGTCAATGGACTCTTGCAAGCCAATTGTCCTACCAGATTCATCCACTCGTGGGTGTGAGTGGGCTTGCGCTCGTAAATGCACGCGACAGAAGCGTGTTGGTCTCGCCGGGCCTGAACTGGTCTGCGACCAGCTCCCTAACCGTGACTACTGCAGCGTTCAGAGGCCTGGGGACGGAACTGACATCACCAGGAACGCTGGGATTGGGATCTGAGTTCGGTTTCATCCCAGCCATAGGATACATCTCTGCATCCTGGTTCTTTTAGATCTCTAGGTAACTATGAAGTCAAAACTTCGAGATCCTAACGGATTATTGAGAGAGAACTCACACTTTCAGATATTTTGTCTTCTAATTAATGCTTGCCCGGAGGATGAGACCCAGCGATCCTCCCGTGCTTCGTAAGTTCAGGTATAAACTTTATATCCTTAGGGAAGTGAGAATTGGGCTAATGGCCATCGCCTCCTCACCAAAAAAACTCTTCGCTGATCGTGTGTACCGTATCGGCACTGAGGCAGCGTTCGCCCTTGGAGGACGAATATCTGAAGTGGAATCGGGCAACAACCCAGTAATCAGATGCAACCTTGGTCAACCAGATTTTCCCCTGCCCCACCACATCACAGCAGCTGTAAAAAAGGCTCTAGATATGGGGCTAACTACGTACTGCGATCCGCAAGGGATTCCTGAGCTCCGTTCGTCCGTCGCCAAATCAATGGGCGAGAAGCACGGACTCGATGTTGATCCAGAGCGAGTCGTCATCTACCCAGGAGGGCGCCCCCCGATAGGCTTCGCACATATGGCGTATAGTGAAGCAGGCGAAGAAGTCATCTATCCCTCACCTGGCTACCCGCTCTTCGAGTCATTTATTCCTTACTTCAGATGCAATCCAATTCCTGTCGTCCTTGAGGAATCGGATGACTTCGCATTGAAACGAGATAACCTCGAACCCCTTTTGAATGATCGAACGGGATTGATCTTCTTGAACTTCCCATCAAATCCAACGGGTGGCGTCGCGACAAGGGAAGAGCTTAACGAACTTGCTGAACTCATAATTGAGAAAACAAGTCCAAATCTGAGGGTCTACTCTGACGAATCCTATGAGGCGATCACATTTGATGGTGACGAACACACCTCAATTGCATCGATGCCGGGAATGGAGGCACGTACGATCATCGCATCGGGTTGTTCAAAGACCTATGCTTGGACAGGTGGCCGGGTTGGTTGGGCGGTATATCCAACTGTAGAAGAGGCTTTGGCCCATCGGCAACTCTCCATCAACTACTTCGCGTCAATCCCTCCCTACAACCAATGGGGGGCTATCGAAGCCCTGGAATCGCCTGAAAGCACAAACTCTATCCAAATAATGGTCGAAGCCTTTCAACGCCGACGCGATTTAGTCGTGACAGGCCTGAACGAGATCAGTGGAATCACATGTCAGAATCCGAAGGGGGCTTTTTATGCCTTTCCAAATATCGAAGGCGCACTCCAAAACATGGGTGGGATTAAGGCGTTCGATAAATTGCCCGAGGACATCCGTACTGACTCGAGTCCAGCTACTCTCTTCCAGCTATTCCTGCTGTACAAATACAAAGTTGCGACAATGGACCGACGTTCTTTCGGCACACTCGGTAGCGAAGGCCAGCACTTCCTACGTATATCGACAGCGAATGCGGATGAGGAATTAGCTGAAGCCATCAGTCGTATCAGTGCTGCATCAAGGGACGCCGACGGTTTTCGGGCCTTTCTGGATTCGGGTGTGCAGCTGACTTTGTAGGAATGACAGATCATAAGTTGGATAGTAGACATTTCGTAATCTGTTGACTGACAACCAACCTGGAAGAAGATGAGCGAAGAAGTCTTGAACGATCTCAGCGTCACAAATGTGACTACAATCGAATCTGAGCGGATGCCTTCCGCACACGCTGTGAAGGTACCCGACTACGATGAAGAATACTTCGATGATGTCGCATTCATGACCTCGATGCTCCTAGTTCTTCTGGGTAACTACAGAGGATCAGGCCACTTCGGAGGACCCCTCGCTTACACACCATTTAATGTTGCCGTACATCTTGGTGGGCCTGAACTCGGTGGGCTTTCTTACGATATTCGAGAACCCAAGCACCCCTTTGCTGACCGATTCATGCTCGCTGGTGGGCATTGTATCCCCACGTGCTACGCGCTTTGGATGATTCTCTACGAGGCAATGGCTCGCAGGCATGCCACAACTGGAGACGACCGGTACGCTTGTGATCCCGAAGTTGCCATCCTCTCAGTCGATGCCTTGGGATTTCGACGAAGCGAGGGAGCGATGGCCAAGATTCTCGACGAAAATGGTCTCGTCGACCATCCATTATTCGCTCAGGCAAAGTTGCGTGGAATACGGCCTCTCATGGGGCATGCTGAAAGTACGGACGTGACCAACGACGTGAACGGGGGACCATCAGGTATTGGTATCGCCACAGCAGCTGGTAAAGCCATGTTCTGGGACTTCATCGGTGCACCTTCCAGCCTCAAGGTCATCGCCCTAGAAGGCGAGTTTGCGATGACTGAAGGACACGCCCAGGAACTCAAAACTGCCGCGGTTGCACAGCAGGTCGGTAAGCGCCTGAGAATTTTCTTGAGTAACAACAACGCGGGTATCGATGACTCCCTGATAGGCGGAGTAGTCAATTCAGAATTCAAGGGCTACGACATCGCACAACAATGGAGTTCCTACGGATGGAATGTTCTGGACATTCAGAATGGAAACGACTTTAGCGACATCTTCGCTGGTCTCAAGCTGATGGAGGATTGGCCGGAAGATGACCGGCGACCGATGGTACTTATTGGTGACACGGTGAAGGGATGGTGGCCAGGAGCTGAGAATGGAGAACTCGCCGGCATCGGAGATCAAATCGTTGGCTTCCCCAGTCATCCCTACGGCTTCGGGATCAACTCCTCCTACTTCGTAGCATTGGCTGAGTCCTTTGAGAGACGGTATGGCGTAGAGTTCGAAGGCATAAGAGATGGTGTGCCGGGATCGGAGGCTGATAAGCTCATCCAATTCAAAACCAACGTCGACATCCTCCTTTCCGTCATGGATGAGAAGTCAGGATTAGGTGACTGGATCTCGGATCGACTCCTTTCCATCGCAGAGAATCTGAACCGCGAGATACCCACTAACATCGACGAAACTGAAGATCCTTTTTTAGACAAGAGACTCACTCCTGATGGGTTGCCAACTGAGCCGGTGGAATTCACAGCGACTGATCCGCACTCAGGCGATACCAAGTCAGGAACAATCAATCTCTTCCTGCCACCAGGAGAAAAGAAAGGAACGAGGAGGGCCATAAGTGAAATCGGCCAGTGGCTGAACTACGTTACGGGAGGCCGCTTCCTCACGATGGCCGCAGATCTTTCTGGCTCAATTAACGTAGAGAAATCACACTTCTTTGGGCACTATGATCCTGTGCACAATCCAGGAGGAACTCGCCTTAAGGCACCTATTCAAGAAGCTGTAAATGCCTCCACAATCATTGGCTTAGTAAACCAGTCTGCTTCCGCTGACCCATCAGTTCACTCAGGGCTATGGGGCCTTTCAGGGACCTATGGTGCGTTCACACCACTCATGTACACACCTGCTCGAGTATTCAGCCAACAAAATCAGGACAGCCCCTTCCGGCTGGGCGTACTGACAATTCTGGCCGGACATTCCGGACCGGAAACTGCAGCAGATGCACGTACCCACTTCGGTATATTTGCTCCTCAGGTTTGGACGCTCTTTCCACGTGGACAGGTGATCAACCTCTACTTTTGGGACTACAACGACGTCGCTCCGGGTTATTTTGCTGCCGTCTCAAAAGCAGCTCGTACTCCGGAAGTCGGGATTATCACGATTCACGTTGCTCGTCCAGATATTCAAGTTGCGGACAGAAATAGATTTGCGGATACAGATCTCAAGGCCGCCGCCAAAGGAATCTATCTTATTCGTGACTACGACCCTGATTTGCCAGCGATGGGAACCGTCTGGGTTCAGGGTGCCAGCTCGACAGTGAATCTGGTTAGCATACTCGACAAGCTGGCTACCGAAGGGATCAATGTCCGTGTTGCAGCAGTCATCAGTCCAGAGTTGTTTGCCGATCAATCTGAGCAGTACCAGGACCACATTTACCCACATGCTGCCCGTTATGACAGCATGGTTATCAGTACCATGACTAAGCGCGTGCCGCCCTTACCTGATCTGGGTCCACTAACCGAAGAGTATTCCCTCTATGCAGATCAGAACGATCGTTGGCTAAGTGGAGGCACAGAGGACGATGTGATCGCAGAGGCAGGGCTCGACCCAACTTCTATCTATCAAGCCATCGAGCGCTTCGCTCGGAAGCGAGAAAGCCGGCTTGAGCATCAGCGCCGAGCACTGTCAGAGCTTTAAGAGCTTCAACGACATAGTAGTGGGAGAATGAAAGGAATGGACGACAGCGGTTTCATCCGCTTGAAATTGGACCGACGCGCATTCCTTAAGCATGCGAGTTCAGCGAGTCTGGCGGGGTTGGCTCTTCCGCTGGCTAGTTGCATCGGGGATGAGACTTCGAAATTGGAATTCGATGGCACCATAGCGGGATCTGCAATGGTGCGCACAATCAACCGACCGATACTCATCCCTTGGTCAGACAACACTGTCAGGATTCTCAATACCACATCGGCCTTACCACTGGCGTACGTGTCGCTGGGACTACGTCGGGTCTACGTAGAAAATATGGTCCGCGACCAAGTTATCGGTTTATTGAACGCGCATGTGTCAGTAAGTACAGGACTTTGGAGGATCCCTCTCCCCGGCGACCGACCTGAACAGCCGTTGGTCCCTGGTGATACTTCACGGGAATTCGAAGTAGCTGCGATCTGGGATTGGGATCCGAAAGCAGACCCCACAGAAGGTGATTTCCGTATCATGGCTGGTGCCGGAATCAGGACCAATATTCATTTCAGCTGTCAGCCGATATCGGGCAAGGAAGAATGGTATAGCGCCGGTCCATGGTCTATCAATCAATGTGACCCATCGCTCGACGGCGCTTGTCGAGAAGATTTTCAGCAGGTTGGGGAGGGAATCCGATATACGGATCGGAATTGTAGCAGTCCAGGTGAAACAGTAGGATTTCTGACTTGGGTCTGTGGAGGACCACCTATTGATCTGGTCACGGCGCCGCGACCAGAGTGAGTACGCTCCCGAATCGAAATCCCTAGCTAGCTCAGCTTCTTGGTCTGCTCCCCATCTCTTGGAGTGAGGGTCTGACATCCCCTTGCGCCACGTTCCAACTGGTCTGGTGAACGAGTCGGACAATGCGCGTCATCTTCTCATATTCGATTCGCTCTCGGGTATCCCCGGCACGGTGATAATCGGGGTGTAATCCGGTATGGAACCAAACCGCCGGCACGCCATTCTGAAGAAATGGCCAGTGATCTGAGCGGCGTAATAAATTGGATTCGTTGTTATCGTAACGCATCTTGAGCTCAAGCCCGAACGTGTTCGCCGCTTCGACCTGACTCGCTAAGTCGGGCGTTCGGCTGTAACCGAGTATATTGGTCGCGTTCGAGTTAGACGCTGCACTCTGAGGTTCAAGTCCTCTGAAACGACCACCACCATCTTCGGGGACTTCCTGGTGACGTCCAATCATATCGAGATTGAGCTTTGCCACTGTGCTCTGCAGAGGAAAGAGCGGCCTTAGGGTGTAGTACCATGCACCCAGTAGTCCACGCTCTTCTGCATCCCAGATCGCAAAGATCACGGACCGTCGAGGGCGCTCACCAGCTTCGATAGCTCTAGCATAAGCGCCCGCAACACCCATTACACCGACCGTCCCTGAGCCATCATCGTCTGCCCCCGGGAATACGGTCTCACCATCAGTGCCATCATGGTCGTGGTGAGCACCAATAATGACTACTTCATCACGGAGATCTGGATCGGAACCTTCAACCATAGCCAGAACATTCCGACCCATAACGGTATGACGTTCAACGTTGACCGTCAGGCTGGCTTCCGCGCCTGGTAGTGCAATGACACCAAGCCCCTCGCCAGCTTCTTCGGAAGCCATGGAAAGCTCCTCAAGCGTACTCCCGGAACCGCTGACAAGCGCTTCTGCAAGCTCGACCGAGATCTGAGCTGCTGGAATCGTGATATCTTCAACCCACGCCCCAAGAAGAAAGCGTTCGACTCGTCGTGGCTCTTCAGGCCAACTGCTAGCGTGTGCCTGTTGCCAATCTCCAGTTTCCGGACGGTTGTGTACATCTCGCACAAACAGAATACCAATCGCCCCTCGCTCCTGGGCAGAAAGCGCTTTTCGCCAGGTACGGGATGCCTCTGCAGTGACTACCCCGTCAAATGGACTCGATGGATCAGTGACACCCGGCTCTCGTTCAAGCACGAGCACAAATTTCCCTCGGACATCTTGATTCTTGTAGTCGTCATAACCCAGGCGAGGCTCAACGATGCCGAAGCCGGCAAAAGCTACCGGACCAGCAGCACTAGTTGATGCACTGAAGTTAATCGGTGTCCATCCATCGCCGGGTCTACGTGCCGCCCCCACTCCAGTGATACTCAGAAGGTTCGAAGCACCAAGGCTGAACCAAGCTAGATCGAAATCCTGATAGTAAGAACCATCGTCTCCAGCGGGTTCAAGACCCAGCATTTCAAATCGATCAGCAATCCATTCTGAGGCAGCAGCAATTTCAGGAGAGCCGACGAGCCGTCCCCGCATCTCAGGTGAAGCCAAGAAGTAGAGATCGTCCGACAGGCTGGACTCGGTGATCGAACTGTTAAAGGGTGCACCGGTATCCGCGCACCCAGTAAGCAGAACTGCAGCTGCTAACTTGCAGAACGAGGAACGCACTCGACTCATACCGCCTCCACTGTTGGAACGAGAACAGCTAAGAATGAGGGTTCTAAGGTGTTAGCACCACTTTTGACCAACCTTCCTCCCTCGCAGCGAAACTCCGGTAAGCTTCAACACCTTGCGAAAGCGGAAGTCGATGGCTGATCAACTCACTGATCAAAGCCATATCACGCTCAGCGATCCCTAGCGCGGCTGGCATGTAATAGCGTGCAGAGCATCGCCCTCCAGCATAATGAAGATTCCGGTCATAGATCTCTCCTGGGGAGAGTGCGAGATGGGATTCGGTATGAACACCAAGCGCTGCTAGCGATCCACCAAATCTAAGTAGCTCGGCAGCTGTACGAGTCGCTTGGGGTGAGCCAACCGCTTCGATCGCACAGTCAGCACCCCGCCCTTCTGAACAATCCATCACTACTTCAAATGCCTCTTCCGTTTTGAAGTTCACAGGGATTGCTCCAAACCGTCTTGCAAGTTTGAGTCGGGAAACAACTGAATCGAGAGCCACCACCTTCCGGGCCCCCTTCTCTAGAGCTGCTCGGATACTGAGCAGTCCGACGGGGCCACATCCAACGACGATGACTACGTCTCCTGCTTGTACTCCAGCTAACTCTGCTCCGAAAGCCGCCGTAGACAAAATATCCCCCGCCAGAAGAGCCACTCCTTCATCGAGACCATCCGGAACAACGACAAGTGTTGAATCTGCCATGGGTACCCTGACGAACTCCGCCTGTGCACCGTGTAGTCCCACGCCATTTTCGATCCATCCGAAAAGCTGACCGGTTTCACAGCGGGCAGTTAGCCCCGATCGACAGAAGAAACAGCTACCGCAATTCGTCGTGAACGGTGCAACTCCGATATCACCCAGAGAGAACCTCTGAACAGCCGAACCTACTTCTACGACCTCGCCCAGTAACTCATGGCCCATCACTGTTCCACAGTCCAGACCTTGCTCACGACCGAAGTAAGGATGGAGATCCGAGCCACATATTCCGGCTGCTGTGACACGAATAATCACGTCCATGGAATCAAGGAGTCCTGGGTCGGGGATATCCTCGTAAGCAAGGGATTGGATACCCTTAAATGTGATCGCCTTCATTGGGCGCAAATGATGTAGACATTACTGAAGACGCAACAGGTGTTGGGCCATACAAATCGGACATCGATACGAATGGCCCGGTAGTGTTTGGAGAAAATCAATAGATGCATCACTCGCTGAAATCGAGCGAGAGCTTATGATTCACTAGCATTGAGTTCCAGAAATGAAAGGCAGACGGAAATGCGAGATCCTGAGTGGTACGACCTCTTTCATAGGCGAGGTACCCGGCGCGATTTCTTGCGAGTTGGTGGGGCTGCTGCTGGACTCTTGGCCTTGGCTTCCGTTCCTGGGTGTAGAGCTGACGCTCGGCTCCGAGCCATAGGTTCGTATCCCTTCAAGTTAGGAGTCGCATCAGGTGATCCTGAGCCAGAATTAGTCGCCCTTTGGACGCGTCTGGATCCAGAGGCCCTAGAAACCGTCGGTGCACACGAAAAGCCAGTGGCCATCGATTACGAACTTGCTCGAGACAACAATTTCAAGCAGATCGTTCGAACTGGTTCCGCAATCGCTTCACCTGAATTTGGACACTCAATCAGCGTCGAGGTTGGTGGACTGGATCCAGGGCATGAGTACTTCTATCGAATGATCGTCGGTGGTGAAGTCAGCCCTGTAGGACGTACCAAGACAGCACCGGCTCCCGAAAACACCCCGGACCGTATCAGGTTTGCGTTCGCTTCCTGCCAGAATTATGAGGATGGATATTTCACCGCTCTGCAGCACCTCGCCCAGGAGGACCTCGACTTCATCATCCACCTCGGCGACTACATCTATGAGTATGCAGAGCATGATCGAGATACCGTGCGACATCACACCGGTCCAGAAATCCAGACGCTGCAGGAGTACCGTAACCGATACATACAATACCGCTCAGATCCGGATTTACAGGCAGCCCATGCGGCTGCGTCATGGATCGTGACCCTAGACGATCACGAAGTTGACAACAACTGGGCTGATGAGTCGCCGGAAGATGACCAATCTCCAGAGCAACTCCTTCTTCGCAGAACTGCTGCTTTTCAAGCATATTTCGAGTTCATGCCCCTGCGCCAGGCTTCAATGCCCAGTGGGCCGAACATCCAACTCTACCGCAGACTCCGATTCGGGAACCTCATGGAGATGAGTATCCTCGATACCCGACAGTACCGGAGCAACCAACCGTGTCTTGGCGGGATTAGTCCGAGCTGCGCAACTCATATCTCACCCGATCAATCGATTCTCGGCAGGAGTCAACGGGAGTGGTTGTTTGGGGGATTAACGAGGTCAGAAGCTCGCTGGAATGTTCTCGCTCAACAGGTCATGGTTGCCAGAATCCGTGGCAGTGATGCCGAAGGGCAAGAAACATGGTCAATGGACAAGTGGGACGGATATCCTCTAGAACGCAGTGCCATGATCAACCGCATGGCAGATGCTGAAACCCCAAACCCTGTCGTCCTGACAGGAGATATTCACGCAAATTGGGTCACCGACGTTCAACAGGACTTTGACGATCCGTCATCGGAAACAGTTGCTACCGAATTCGTGTGCACCTCCCTCAGTTCAGGCAGGGATGGACAGGACATGACTGCTGGTGGCGAGAGGCTTCTTGGTAGAAACCCACATTTAAAGTTTTATAACGGACAACGTGGTTACGTTACAGCTAATGTCACACCCAATCTTTGGACCTCAGAATTCAAGGTGGTTCCAGTTGTAACCGAGGTTGGTAGCTCCCTTGAAACACGTGCCAGATTTGTGATCGAGGACGGACAGCCAGGGGCAGAGGAGGCTTAGCCAGCTACCCTACTAGCTCGAGCACTGAGAGAGCCATTACCTGAGCAGATGTAACAATATCATCGACTGAGCAAGACTCATCGGGTTGATGCGCTTCCTCGAGTGGCCCGGGTCCATAAGCCACGCAGTGGTCTACACCAGCAATGCGAGATACATGCTTCTGGTCGTACGTCCCAGGACTGGCAACAAGCTCAGCTTCACTTCCTCGCACTTTTCTGATGGCTTCAGAAAGTGCTGAGATGAGCGGTGAGTCCTGGGGAGCTTGAGTCGGAAGCACAGACATGCGTTCTTCGATCCTGAAGGAGCATCCCTCATCCCCTTGCTCCACTGCAGCCACGACTTGTGCTACTTCACGCCTAACTTCTTCAAGAGACTCCTCTGGAATGAAGCGTCGATCGAAAGTCACCACGCAACGATCTGCTACACAAGGCGATTGCTGATCCTCAGATACCTGGCCACCCCAAACCGCATTCACATTGATCGAAGGATGACGCGCCTCTTCTGGAACTACCGGCATCATTGAAATCCGACTTGCCAGCTCCGGCTCAAGTTTTGCCCTAATCTCATACAGAAGTGCACCTATATCACTGATCGCACTCCGACCTAAGTGCGGCATACTCCCGTGTGCTACTCGACCTTCGGCGATGACATCAAACCAGTAGACACCTCTATGTCCAACACAGATTCGGTCTGGCCCAAACGGTTCCGGTATCACAACGTAGTCAGTGCGTTCAGCAGCCAGGAAACCCTCTTTACATAAGTGTGCGACCCCTGCATATCCGCCGCTCTCTTCATCGATAGTGCCGCTGACCTCCACAGAACCTGATAGCGAAACACCAGATCTCCGTATCGCTTCTATAGCAAAGATTGCAGCCGCAATACCTGATTTCATATCGGAGGCTCCTCTCCCGTAGATCCGACCATCCCGAACCTCTCCTCCGAAAGGGTCGAGCTTCCATCCATCCCCTGGAGGCACGACATCAAAGTGACCATTGAGGTGGATACACGGTCGCGAAGCCATTCCCTCAAGCCGGCCGATCACATTCACCCTGGGGTGTTCTGTAGTATGCTCAGGTCGGTTCTGAGCTTCCACGAACTCCACATCCATCCCCGATTCACCCAGTCGCTCACCGATTAGTTCAGCACAATCACGATAGCACTCACCCGGAGGATTGATTGTGGGAATTCGGATCAGAGAGGCTGTGAATGCGAGGAGCTCATCACGGCCTGCTTCGACCTCGGTAAGCACGCGGTCTGTAGCCACGGAATTAGTCATGGCTGGGCAAGCTATGGAACTAGATGTTTGGCGAAAGGCTGGTACTCCTTGCCTCCACACTTGCAGCACCGAACATTTCCTTAGTCTATGTAGAGTCGGTGCACCGTAGGATGCGAGTGAACTGGTTCGACCTCAAAAGGAGCAACAACGTGAAAAAGGTGACTGCAGCGCTAGTGGCGCTGACCCTCGTAAGCACCATCCCGGCATTCGCTCAGGATGGCAGGATGAATTTCTTCATCACAAGTGCCGGGCCTGGTGACGGAGCAAATCTCGGTGGCCTAGAGGGCGCAGATCAGCAATGTACAGATCTCGCCTACGCAGCGGGGTTGGGCGATGACCTGTTATGGCAAGCCTATCTAAGCACAATCGCGAGAAATGGCATGTCTGCCGTTAACGCCCGTGATCGTATCGGTGGCGGACCTTGGTACAACTATGCGGGAGCAATGATCGCGCGTGATGCAACTCATCTTCACTCCGAAGATGTGAACCTTACCAAGGAAACGCAGTTGAACGAGAGGGGTAGCGTTGTAAATGGCCGGGGTGATTCCCCGAACATGCACGATATCCTCACCGGATCGAATCTCGATGGTACGTCTTATGGAGGTGGTGAGGGCTACACTAATTGCGATAACTGGACCAGCAACGGCGAAGGCAGCACACGTGTTGGTCATCATGACCGTCAAGGTGGGGGTGAGAACCCCAACTCATGGAACTCTGCCCACAACTCCAGGGGCTGTAGCCAGGAAAATCTTCAGGCTACCGGAGGAAATGGATTCTATTACTGCTTCGGCTTGCCAGATGAACAATTGGATGTGGAGCCGGGGCTACCTAGGGAGTAACAAATCCTGAGTATGCGAAAGCTTTGGATCGGGGCCCTCCTTTTAGGGGCCCCGATCTCACATGAGCTAGTGACAGCTCAAGAGAATCCGGCAATAGACCCTTGGGGACTAACAGCGGTTAGCGGACTTGAGCTCGGGCATCACACGCTTAGCGAACGAGCAACAGGATGTACCGTCATTATCGCCAGAGACGGTGCGACTGGGGGAGTTGATGTGCGTGGAAGTGCCCCGGGGACCAGAGAGTTAGCACTGCTTGATCCAGTTAACAGCGTTGAGCAAGTGAATGGGGTTGTTCTCTCGGGCGGAAGTGCATTTGGGCTGGACGTGGGCTCAGGTGTCATGCGGTATCTAGATGAGGAGGATATCGGTTACCGCGTTGGACAAAAGGTTGTACCAATCGTTGTCGGGGCGATCCTGTACGACCTCGGACTAGAGGGAGATAGAAAGATCCGTCCCGGACCCGAGTGTGGCTACATCGCTGCTGAAACAGCATCGATTACACCTCCAGAAGAGGGGTCGGTTGGAGCAGGCGCAGGTGCTACAGTTGGGAAGATGGGTGGAGGCAGGCCCATGAAAGGCGGCTTTGGCACAGCATCAATCACGCTTGATAATGGCCTGGTGGTGGCGGCTGGCGTCGCGGTGAACGCGGTGGGTGATATCATTGATCCAGCAACAGGCGAAGTGGTAGCTGGGATGCTCAACCCGGATGGTGCAGGATTTCTGGATGCACGCAAAGTGCTCCGAGGTGAAGGTCGTAGCCAAGACTTCGAGCTTGGGATCGAGAACGGTGCAAATACTACAATCGGGGTGGTGGCAACGAACGCAAGACTCACAAAAGCTCAGACGACAAAAATCGCCCAAATGGCACAAGACGGACTTGCTCGGACAATCTATCCAGCCCACACGATGGGGGATGGTGACACAGTCTTTGCTCTAGCGACTGGGACACTCGAAGGGCAAGAAAATGTGACGCTAATCGGAGCATTAGCAGCTGATGTGATGGCTGAGGCGATTCTTAGAGCAGTAAGGTTAGCTGAAGGCTTACCCGGGATTCCGAGTGTCTCGGATCTGGGTAGGTAGTAACAGACCACCTGCTGATGCGACCTAAAATTAGAAAAGCCAGATCCAGTTGAGCTTGAACATGGAACAGAGCGTCACACTCCAACTTGGAATCCTTATAGGCTATTCCGTCGCTCTCATTTTCTTCGGTCTTTGGGTCTCGAGACGTGTCCGGGGGAGTAAGAGTTTCTTCGTTGCGGATCGAAGCCTTGGGACCGGGCTGATTTTTTCGACGTTTCTTGCAGCCAACATTGGAGCAGGGTCGATCATTGGAGCGGCGGGTCTTGGTTATTCAAATGGTATCTCAGCATGGTGGTGGGTCGGATCAGCTGGTATCGGATCACTATTACTGGCTATCTGGCTTGGACCCCGCATTTGGCGGATTGCTTCCGCTCACGAACTCTACACGGCTGGTGACTATTTAGAGTACCGATATGGCAGCTCGGTACGTGCAACAATCGCGGTCCTATTGTGGGTGCTCACGCTAATAATCTTAGCCGCACAGCTCATCGCGATGTCGCAAATCCTTGAGTGGGTGCTCGGAGCACCTCGATGGGCAGGAGCTCTTATTGGTGGCGTTGTGATGACCGCCTACTTCAGCGCCGGGGGACTGTTAACCTCTGCCTGGGTGAATATGGTTCAACTCGCTGTACTGTTACTCGGTTTCGCAATTGGCGTCCCGCTCGCTTTGTCGATTGCAGGTGGGTGGGAGGTCGTCGTAGCAGCAGCACCCACACCAGAATACTTAGATTTTTGGTCGGGATCTGGATCCGGTATCATCTTGGTCGCTCTGATCGTTCCAGCCTTCATCATCTCCCCTGGCCTGCTCCAGAAAGCATACGGTGCTTCGAGTGAACGAGTGCTACGAATTGGGATTGGTATACAGGGACTCGTCCTCCTCGTATTCGCAATGGCGCCACCACTCCTCGGGATGATTGCTCGAGTGTACATCCCTGATTTGGAACAAGTAGAATTCGCTGTACCCACAGTGCTAACGCTCGGCTTACCGACAGTTTTTGGTGCGCTGGGTCTCGCGGCGGTTTTCTCAGCTGAAGTCAGTAGCGCTGATGCGATCCTCTTTATGCTCTCCACATCCCTGTCAAAAGACCTCTATAAGCGTTATGTAGCCCCAGAAGCGACGGACGGTCAGGTTCTAAGGGTTGCCCGCTATGCAGCTATCACCGGTGGTGTCCTGGGCATCTTATTGGCGATTGTAATTCCGACCGTGATCGATTCGCTCAGGGTATTCTACTCGGTGCTGAGCGTTAGTCTGTTCGTGCCAATCGCCTTCGGTCTACATACGCGGCGAGCCGGGGTACCGGAAGCTCTCTCGGCAATCGGGGTTGGAATCGCCGTGCTTTTCACTGTTCAACTCTCACACCTTAGTGAAGTATCCGCTTTACTCGACCCCACACTGATGGGGATCATGGCATCAGCAGTTGCTTTTTTCTTAGTCTTCTTGGCCCGCCAAACACGTATCCAATAAAAGATTGCGTTCTAAGCTTAAGGAGCAAATTGATGGTTTCGATGTTCAGTCTTGAAGGAAAGAACGCCGCTGTAGTGGGTGGCGCCTCAGGAATTGGCGAGGCAGTTGCAATCGCATTTGCCGAACATGGTGCATCCGTACTTTGTCTGGATGTTGATATCACAGGAGCATTAGACACAGCCGCAACAATCACCGATATGGGTGGTGAAGCAGATGCCGGCCAACTCAATATCTTAGACGGGAAAGCTGTCACTGCCGCTTTTGAGTCATTCAACGTTAAGAAGGGCTCTCTTGATATCGTTGTCTGCACACCTGGTGTAAATGTCCGTAAGCCGATTCTGGATTACACGGATGAGGAGATTGACCGAGTACTCGGCGTGAACCTCAAGGGGAACGCACACGTGATCCAGTCTGCTGGACGGATCATGACATCCCAAGGATCAGGCTCAATTATTCTTTTTTCTTCTATTCGATCAGTAGTTGTTGAGCCTGGCCAAAGCATGTATGCAGCCACTAAAGCAGGAATTGTGCAGATGGTTAGGGCCGCAGCTGCTGAGCTAGGTCCTTTGGGCGTGCGTATTAATGCAATCGCACCGGGTGTGATCGATACACCGCTCACTGCACAAATTAAGGACAAACCGGCATGGTACTCAGCTTACGCTGAACGCAACATCTTCAAGCGCTGGGGGGGAGCACGAGAGATGGCCGGACCCACGGTATTTCTAGCGTCTGAAGCAGCAAGTTATGTGACTGGAACAGTCCTGTTTGCAGATGGCGGATGGACAGCAATCGATGGACGCTTCACACCTCCGGGTATGTAGATTCACTCCAGTATCGCTAAGGCTAATATGGCGGGCACACAGGGTTCCTATTTTTTATTACATTAGCGCTGTCCTGAAAAAATAATTTCACCCAAGATCTAGAATGCCGATTGCCACACCTGATCAATTCAAACAGATGCTCGATTCAGCCCAGAATTCTGAATACGCGTATCCCGCGATCAATTGTACATCTATCCTGACACTAAATGCTGCGATGAAGGGCTTCGCAGAGTCAAAATCCGACGGAATCATCCAGTTTTCAACGGGAGCGGGACAGTTCGCATCTGGACTTGCAAATAAGGATGCAGCGTACGGATGCATCGTGCTTGCAGAGGCCGCGCACACCCTCGCCCAGCAGTACGATGTGCTGATCGCTATCAACACTGACCACTGTCCGCCTGATAAGGCAGAAGACTTCCTCAAACCACTGATACAGGCCACAGCAGAGCGGCGGAGTAGAGGTGAGACAAACCTGTTCCAGAACCATATGCTCGATGCGTCAAACCTGTCATTAGATGACAACATGGCCCTATCTCAAGAGTACCTGCACATGTGTGCTGAGCATGAGATCGTCCTTGAGGTGGAAGCTGGCGTTGTAGGAGGTGAAGAAGACGGCGCCCACGGAACTGAAGATACCCCCGAGGAAAAGTTATACACTACACCCGCGGATATGCTGTCTGTGTACGAAGCACTGCACGAAATTGGCCGCTTCACATTTGCGGCAACTTTTGGGAATGTGCACGGTCACTACAAACCCGGGGCTGTGAAGCTACGTCCAGAGATCCTTAAACAAGGACAGGATGCCGTAACTGAGAAGTACGGCTCTGAAGCAGAGATGGACCTTGTCTTCCATGGGGGCAGTGGAAGCTTACTTGAAGAGATCCGTGAGACACTGGCTTACGGAGTCGTCAAAATGAACGTTGATACCGACACCCAATACGCGTTCACGCGACCGATTGTGGATCACGTCATGACAAACTATGAGGGCGTACTCAAGGTAGATGGAGAAATCGGTAACAAGAAAGTCTATGATCCACGATCGTACCTAAAGAAAGCCGAAGAGGGCATGTCAGAAAGAGTATCAATCGCATGTAGCGATCTTCTCAGTGAAGGCAAGACACTCTTTGGCCAGGTGTGATGAAGATCTCTCTAATGTGACCTGATGGCCTCCCCTGAAGAGTTGGCTCTATTCAGGAAATAGTCGCCTCCAACCGATACTCCGTTGTGATATCTATCGCAGGTGACAGCGTCTTATAAACAGGGCATCTATCAGCGTGCATCTCATGCACACGTTGAACAGTATCCCCATGCTCCTCTTCTGCCTCTAGCTGATAGGTGACGTGAATTCGGCGAATGACAAGTATCCCGTCCTCTGTCTCAACTTCTCCTCTAACTCGGGCAGTTAGTGTACCGTCACTGGCCTTGATCCCGCGCGCTTCCAGCGCGCCTCCAAAGGTTCCTAATAGTCAACCACCGGTTGAGGCAATCACATAGTCCAGCGTGGTGGTAATTTCACGTTCAGGTTCCACACCGTAGTGCTCTTGGATTGCACCGTGAACACCAAACTCGACTGGCCCTTCATGAGCTGGAAGCCAAGCGTGGCGGTGTGGGCCCTTGATACGCACAATCTCAACAGCAGAGGTATATACAACGTCAGACATGGGTCTACTCCCTTAAGGTCGAGCGCATCGTACAGCTCCATCAGGTACCCAGGCAACAGCAGACACAAAACCCTATTTCAGGCCTTAAGACTCATTCGCAAATCACCTTGACCCATTTGCAGAGCAATGTATTCGGTTTATCTTCGGTTTCTCCGCCTCGGGATCAAGTGAGGTGGGCCCATAAACGTGGGGACAAGATGATTTAAAGCACTCGGTTATGTGCCGGGTGGGTATGTGCGGAGATCAAGGACCCGGTGATGAACCCTTACATTGAGTTGCACTGTCATTCTGGCTTTTCTTTCTTAGATGGTGCGTCCCACCCGGAGGAGTTGGTCATGCGTGCCGTTGAGCTTGGCTACCCAGCCTTAGCTCTGACTGACCATAACGGCCTTTATGGTTCAATGGAGTTTGCACAGGCAGCGCGCCTATCCGGTCTCCAACCGATTACTGGTGCCGAAGTCACCCTCCGAGAATGCTTTCCGAATGTGGAGGAGCCCAAAGATGGCCACCATGTCACTCTCCTGGCCGAATCCTCTTCCGGCTACTCCAACCTGTGTCGGCTTCTGACCGAAGCACACATGGGCTCAGAACGGGGTGACGCTCGACTTCCACTATCCTCCCTACTGGAGCTTTCCGAAGGATTAATCCTACTCACTGGATGTCGAAAAAGTCCGATCGCAGCAGCACTGGAATCTTCTGTAGCTGAAGCAGAAACGTTAACAAAGCAATTCCTACAATCCTTCGGTCCCGGAAATGTCTTTGCTGAATTGCAGGACAACTGTGTCAAGGGAGATGCATCCCGCAACAAAGCACTTGCCCGCCTCGCAGGCCGTCTGGGACTCGGAGTTGTCGCCACAGGAAATGTCCACTATCACAGGCCAGAACGGCATCAACTCCAAGATATCCTGGTCTCGATCAAGAACAGGACTACACTCGAAGGCGCTCACAGAGCGCGCCGGGCAAACCGTCTCTTCCATCTTCCGGAACCCTGGGAGATGCAGCACCGTTTTGAAAATCGGCCAGAAGCACTTACGAACACGCTTCTGATCGCCGAACGTTGTGCCGCTTTTGATCTGACCGAAGACCTTGAGTACGAGTTCCCCAACTTTGAAGGATCGGATCATGGTGACGCTCTTAAAACACTCGCTGCGATTTGTAAGGCCAAGATCTCCACGCTGTATAAGCCTGGAGGCACTGAGATAAAAGATGCCGAGGAACGCCTACATACCGAACTCGCCCTCGTAGATCTGCACGGACTCGCAGGATTTTTTCTCGTCTACCGTGATATCATGTCACTGGCTAATGAGGTTGCGCGGGAAGTTCGTGGAGACACCCCTCGAGCCCGGTCTGGCCTACCCCCAGGCCGAGGCCGAGGCTCTTCAGTATCGTCAATTATCTGCTATTTGATTGGACTCTCTCACATCGACCCAGTAAAGAACAACCTCTTCCTAGGTCGCTTCCTTAACGAGGCACTTCAGAACGTTCCTGACATTGACCTAGACTTTCCTAGAGACATCCGAGAGAAGCTGATTCTTCGTGTCTACGAAAAGTACGGATATAACCATACGGGACTCGTTTGTACCTTCCCGACATACCAGCTTCGTTCAGCAGTCCGTGAAGTTGGGAAAGCACTTGATTTACCTATTGGTGAACTCGAAAAGCTATCCAAGCTTGCTGAGCACCGCTCAGCCTCCATGCTTGCTGAGGAAATCAGCGCTCTACCTGAGTTTAAAGCACGTGCAGATGCTCATCTCTGGAGACTGCTTGGTGAGCTCGCTGAAAATATCTCTGGACTTCCACGCCATATTTCTCAGCACGTGGGTGGGATGATCATCTCAAGCCGTCCGCTCATCGATATCGTTCCTCTTGAGCCCGCTGCCTGGGAAGGTCGGGTCCTCTGTCAGTGGGATAAGGATTCGTGTGAAGACGCAGGTTTCATCAAGATCGACTTCCTCGCGCTCGGTATGCTCTCGCTGGTTGAGGACAGCATTGATCTGATCGCTCAACGTCACGACAAAGCCCCTGACCTATCACGTATCAATCTCGAAGAAAAGGTGATCTATGATCGCATCTGCTCAGGTGACACAGTTGGCTTGTTCCAGATTGAGAGTCGTGCCCAAATCCAGATGCTTCGACGTACTCGTCCAAGAAACCTTGCTGAACTTGCTATTCAGGTAGCGATCGTACGACCCGGACCCATCGTGGGTGGTGCGGTAAATCCGTATGTGAAGAGGCGTGAGATAATTCGAGAAAATCCCGATTATGAGATCCCCTACCCCCATCCTCTCCTGGAAGAAGCACTCGGTGAGACACTCGGTGTCGTGATCTTCCAGGACCAGGTTCTCAAGATTTGTCAGGCACTTGCAAATTTCTCGGATGGTCAAGCAGAGGAACTGAGACGTGCGATGAGTCGTAAACGCTCCAAAGAAGCCCTCATGGCCCACTGGAAAAACTTCCGGAGAGGCGCATTAGACAACGGAGTCGATGAGACAATAGCACGTGAAGTATTCACACAAGTGACAGCCTTCTCCGAATTCGGATTTCCAAAATCCCATGCTACTGCTTTCGGCCTGCTAGCGTACCAATCGGCTTGGCTACGCCATCACTACCCGACCGAATTCTATGTCGCACTCTTCAATAACCAGCCGATGGGCTTCTATTCACTCGACGCTCTCGGTCGGGATGCACGCCGCAATGGGATTCAAACGCTACTCCCGCACATAAACAAAAGTGATGTGGTGTGTACCGCCGAGGGAACTGACTTGCGTATAGGACTCGGATTTGTGCGAAACTGGGGAACTGAAATTGCCGAACATATCGTCAAGGAACGCAGGCGTAACGGCCCCTACATTTCTCTCACTGACTTCTTACGCAGAACACCATCCGAACTCCAGCGGCCCGCGATCGAGAACCTCATCTGGGTGGGTGGTTTCAACGAGTTCGGTCTCACCCGGCGCGAACTCCTCTGGCAGGCAGGGCTATGGCTCGGACCTGACACGAATAACAGCTGTAAACGCAGTCGTAATAATCACGCGCAAACCGAACTCGCCTTGGGCAATCCGTATGAGAGCCTCTCTTTCCCGGAAGTTGAACAAACTGAACAGCTGATCGCTGAGTACCAAATGCTCCACTTCTCAACTGAACTCCACCCGCTATCACTGCTCAAAAATGTCCTGCCGAAAGACACCCTGACCTCTGACCGACTTCCACTTCTCAGACAAGGGAGCACAGTGCGTGTCGCAGGGCTTGTCACAACACGTCAGCGACCAGGTACTGCTAAAGGATACGTCTTTGTGTTGATGGAAGATGAACACGGGCCAATCAACGTCATCGTGAAGCCTGATGTCTATAAAAGAGACCGAAACGCTGTTCGCATGGAAACGTTTCTGGCTGTAAGTGGTCGACTACAAAAAGATGGCACCACGATTAACGTGATCGCCAACGATGTCCGAGCACTCCGTGTCCCGGGTACACCTATTCACCAGCAAAAACTGCAGAAAAGCTCTTCGTCCGACAGCTTGGAGCATCCAACTAAACTGAAGCGAACCAGCACCGGTCCTTTCCGATATCTGACAGCCCTTCGGCAGAGCCCTCCAGATATCAAGAGTTTTACTTAAGCCGCAACTCTTAAAACAGCATACCTACAGTGTGATCAATGCAAAGAAAGTCAGCCCCGCGGCCAGAAATTATTGGTGCGGTCTACGTCGGGAGTATATCCATCAGGGTCAACCTCAACTCGTACCACAGATCCCGCTTCGCGCGGAATTTCAATCTCATACTGAGTATTGCCGGCAAGCCAGTGCTCCACAGGAATACGTTCTTCTAATTCTTCACCACCTGACGTCCTGATACGTATCGAAGCTGGAAATAGAGCAAACCCCCGGTCTTCAATAACAACAGTCCCTCCTCCTCCTGTACGTGGCTGGACCAGCCCAACCGCGTGGTCCAGTTTCCACGTATCGAAGTAGAACGGCATCCAGAACCAATCGAGATCCTGTTCTGCAAAGCGTTCGAAGGTGGCAAAAAAGTCCCACGGAGTGGGGTGCTTAAATGCCCACTCCGAAATAAAAGCTCGGTATGCGGCTTCCCACGTATCCTCCCCCATCAACTCTCTTAATGCCACCATTAGTGTAGCTGGCTTAGGGTATGAAGCAGTTCCATAACCCGGACCCGGCTCATACCAGTCACCATGTCTCATCATGCTTTGCTCGAGTCCCTCTTGGGCTGCATACAAGAAACCTCTGGCTTCTACTCGATGATGGTCCACACCAGGCCAAAATTCTATGAGGCTTTCGTTCGCTAGAAAGGTGGTTGTGCCTTCATCCATCCACGCATGTCGTTTCTCATTTGACCCAACGATCATCGGAATCCACATATGAGCAAGCTCATGTGATGTGACGCTGAATAGAGCTTGTGCTCCCCCATCCTCGTAAGGACCGATAAGCGTCATCATCGGAAATTCCATACCACCGTTGATGATGTCCGCACCCTCAACCGATGTCATGTGCGACCAAGGATAGCTGTAACCCGTGTAGGTCGAATGATGCTCAATTGATTGTTTCGCGTATTGCCACTGCTCCGTCCACAGCGGCGCTCTGTCTGGACGCCAAAAGGAGTGGATGAGCACACGGTCATCTTCACCATCATCATTCCGGTCAGGAACCAGTGCTGAAGTTGCATCCCAGCGCTGTATGTTGGATGTCGTCCACGTGAAATCTCGGACACTATCGGCGGTAAACCGATAAGTCAGCATTCCATCTTCGGGATACGCCGTGACCGTCTCTGCATCTCTCTCAGCCTGTCCCGCAATCATCACCAGTTCGTCTGAGACGGCAGCTTCTTCAAGACGGTCAAGCGTCAAAGCCGAGAAGACCTCTTCAGAGTTCTCTAGTGAACCGGTAGCCATCACTGTCCAGCCAACGGGTACCGTCAGGGCAACCGTGTAATCTGCGAATCCGTCGTAGAATTCTGCATTCCCGAGATAGGGCTCTGCATCCCAAAGTCTGAGATCGTCAAAAACAGCCATCTTCGGGAACCAGTACGCAACAAAATACATCTCATGATCTGAGTGACCCATCCGGCCTGAGCCATTCTGAGGAAGGGTTACCTCCCATCCAATCTCAAGTTCGAGTGTGTCTCCTTCCTCAACTGGTAAGCTCGGACGGAGTTCAAGCAGCGTCCCATCGACTCTATAGCTGGGGCCTTCTTCTAAATCCCCTTCATTTAACTCTTCTCCATCCGCAAATACGCTGGTCAGCGTTACACCACCCGTGATCTCCTCAGAATTCGAGCGAGGTGACCCCTCCTTATGAAGGTTCTGCAACAGATATAAGAAAACGCTGGGCAACGTCGCAGGTGCATTGTTTGCATAACGGATTCGGGCGGTACCCTCTAGATGTCCTGTCTCGGGGTCTAGTAACGCATCAAGGTCGTATGAGACCGATTGCTTCCAGTATGAATGGCCTGGGCTCCCGTCCTCACTTCTCCAACCCCGAGCGAGTGCCCTCTCATAGAATTGCGGAGGAACTACTGGTGCAGGAATTGGCCTTAATGAAGAATCATCCTGTTGCACTACCATAGCAGCCGCAGAGGGTAACGCGATGAATATCATCAACGTGCTAATCCCTAGGACTCGAGCACCGAAAGCGAGTACCTGGTCCATCAAATCACGTACCTCCATCTGGTTAATGTCAGTCTCCATTTAAGGATTTCGCCTTAAATAGAAAGCTACACCTTCCCAATCTATCGACGCAGAGAACATCTCGAAGTAGCGGACTGCCCTTTCTGGACCCATGTATTTTGCCAGCTCTTCACGCACCTCATTTCCAAATCGCTCAGCATCTTCATCGTCATCATTTGCGAGACCTATTCGCACTCTGGCCTCAAGATCATTAAGGCAATCCTGAAGCTCAGTGCAGCGTCCATCAACGTCTTCATAAATACCAAAGTGAGTCACCGCAAATCTTTCTGAGCCTAATTGGCGAATTTCTGAAAGTGTGTCAGCCCAGGCGCGCAAATCCACCGCAGGTGGTGGTGTCGGAGGATGAGTCGGACCACCTGACAGAACAATCCCCATCGAGTCCCCCGAAAAAAGCGTACCATCCCGCTCATCTAGGTACGCAAGATGGTGATCGATGTGACCAGGGGTCGACAAAGGACGAAGCGCCTTCGAGGGACCATTTTGACCCGGATACCAGATTTTTATTCGCTCACTCGGGACCGGTCTCATCTCCCCCCACAGGCGGTCATGTGCGTCCCCAAATGTTCTCCTAGTGCTAGCCACCAACCGTTCGGGATCGACTAGATGTGGTGCTCCATCTTCGTGGACATACACGGCTGCATGTGGGAATATCTGACACAGGTCTCCGGTAGCCCCAGCATGGTCCAGATGAATATGGGTCAGCAGTACATGGCGAAGATCTTTACTGCCAATCCCATGAACAGCGAGTTCTGATTCAAGCCTTTCAAGTGTGGTTGTCGGACCTGGATCAACGATGGCAGGCTCTTCTCCATCGATCAGATAGCATGCGATCGCACCCTCGAGCCCCAAATGGAGGAGGTCTATACAGACCGGCGTACTCACTGCTTTTCGCTCACCCACGCTCCCCGATAGGTATGTAGTCACGAACATCTGACCCCGTATAGATTTGACGCGGTCGAGCAATCCGTTGTTCCGGATCTCTAAGAAGCTCATCCCACTGCGCTAGCCATCCAACAGTTCTTGGGATCGCGAAAAGGACCGGGAACATTTCCACGGGGAAACCCATTGCTTGGTAGATCATACCAGAGTAAAAATCGACGTTTGGATACAGATTACGCTCGATGAAATAATCCTCATTTAGCGCGATCCTCTCTAGCTCTAACGCAATATCTAGCAGTGGGTTACGCTCTGTTACCTCAAAAACCTCATCAGCTGTGCGCTTGATGATGCTGGCACGAGGGTCGTATGCCTTATAAACCCGGTGACCGAAGCCCATAAGCCGTTCTTTTTTTGTCTTCACACGTTCAATAAACCCAGGGACATTATCCAGTGTACCAATGCGCTCGAGCATCCTGAGTACGGCTTCGTTAGCACCACCGTGCATTGGGCCATACAGGGCCGCCATCGCCCCCGCAAGCGACGAGTATGGGTCTGTGCCAGAAGATCCAATGGCACGCATTGTTGTGGTTGAACAGTTTTGCTCATGATCCGCATGAAGGATGAATAAAACGTCGAGAGCCCGCTCCAGTACGGGATTCGGCTCCTCGTAGTCTTTGGCTTCAATACGAAACAGCATGTTCAGAAAGTTCGACGTGTACGAGAGTTCATTCTCAGGATACACATAAGGAAACCCACGAAGACGTCGATAAGCATATGCGGCCATCGTCGGCATCTTTGCTACCAACCGCACGATCTGCTGCCAGCGTATGTCAGGATCTCTAACATCCTTAGCTTCGGGATAAAACGTGGAAAGCGCACTGACAGCACTAATCATCATCCCCATTGTGTGGGCATCATACCGGAAACCCTCAAGCAAATCCTTCAGGTTTTCATGCACATACGTATGAGTCGTAACATCATTTACGAACTCTGCGAGCTCACTGTCAGTTGGCAACTCTCCCTTGAGTATCAGGTAAGAGACTTCCAAATGGGAACTCTGCTCTGCAAGCTGTTCGATCGGGTACCCACGGTAACGGAGGATCCCCTCACCCCCGTCGATATACGTCACTGTACTATAGGTTGATGCGGTATTAGTGAACGCAGGGTCGTATGCCATCATCCCGAAGTCACTATCCTCGACCTTGATCTTTCTCAGATCCATGGCCCGGATAACGTCACCCTCCAGGATATTGACCTCGTAGTCTCGTCCTGTCCGGTTATCACGGATAGAAAGAGTGTTCTTCGGATCGCTTACATTATCGCCCATCGTTTCTCCAGCGAAGCTGCTTCCTGCAGTTACACTTCAATCTCAGGGTCAAGCAACTCAGTTTCCTCCATAGCCCTTTATTATATAGACGTGTGGAGTACCTCCCAAGGGCATAAGGGACAACACGATCCAGCTTTCGGTGATTGTACCCTGCCAACGTGTCCTCCAGCCAATACGGTTTTCGACCTTCGATTTTACGGGAGCCCTTCGCTGGCTTATATACAAGGGGTCGCGTTTAAGCTGTAGTTCAGCGATTTGTTGTGAAACATCAACGAGAGGTCGTCATATGAGTCAGAAAACTCTGTTGTTGGTATCGGTAGTTGTTGCTGTAGTAGCAACGCTTCTTCCGGATATGTTTGCGTATTACGGACTCGCGCTAGTGCTACTCGGTCTCGTCATGGGAATCGCAAATCCAATTGAAGACGTGGCCACTCGGGTAGCTATCTACGTACTGGCTGTGTTGCTGCCAGCGATCGCAGATGCCGGTGGGGACCCCGCAAGGGGCACACCAAATGACGGAGTGTTGATGGACATTCCATATCTTGGCGAGTTTGTGGTTGGTTTTCTAGGCAACCTCGCTACGGTCATCGCCGGTGTCGCAATTGCAAGTTTCTTCCTTGTTCTCATCACGGGACTTATGGCAGCTGGGGACGACTCCGATGATGGAGCTGCTGCGCCAGAAGTCGCTGCGCCAGAAGTCGCTGAGCCAGAAGTCGCTGCGCCAGAAGTC
>CAWVZF010000009.1:0-41787 GCA_963934665.1 uncultured bacterium
TTCCTGTCCCCCAATAGATGAGATTGAGTTCTGGATCAAAACTTCCGGTCATCCAGGTCCCCCCACCCCCCCGTGCCATGACCTCTGGGTCATCTGGCCAAGTCTCGCTACCAAATTCACCAGGAGACGGCACCGTATAGAATCGCCAAATCCGATCACCATTCGTTGGATCATATGCGTCGACGAATCCACGGGTTGGATATTCACCACCGGAAATCCCTACGATCACTTTATCGTTGATCACGAGCGGAGCTAGAGTCGCGGCATATCCAATTCGGTAATCTGCTAATTCGATATCCCAGAGCACACTTCCCGTTTTTCTATCGAGTGCCAGGAGATGCGCATCGAGCGTTACCATGAAGAGTCGGTCTCCTAGGATACCGAACCCCCGATTAACAGGAGCACTCGAACCGTATGTGAGATCATCCGGTAGGTTTCGCCGATATTGCCAGAACGGACGACCAGTCCTGGCATCGAGCGCCCAAGCAAAATTGTTTGAACCGGTAACGTAAAGAACTCCATCCAACACCAGAGGCGTTGTCTCAAAGCCACGTCCTCGAGTCATCGTGCCGGTTTGAAATGTCCAAATTGGAACGAGATCTTGCACATTTTCTGGCGTGATCATCGTCAATGGGCTATGGCGTTGTCCCGTGTAATCTCCGGAATATGTAAGCCATTTCGATGGTTCAGATAGACCGTTTAGAATATCCTCATACGTCACACCAGACTCGGCATTTTGTGCGAGTACCGAAGGTTGTATTTCGGTCGTCAGGACGACCAACACTAGAGTTCTGAGGAAGGCTTTGGGTATCATTGAATCAACCCCTCAACGTGCCAAGATACCTTAGCAAGTTATCCAGATCAGTGTTACTAAGACGTTCAGTACCAAACTCGGGCATAAGAGACCTCTCCTCATAAATCACTTCTTGAAGTTCTGCCTTGGTGTAACCCTGCAATCGTTCGCTCGTATCAGCAATCTGTATTGAGAATGCGTCCTCACTCTTTATCAGGCCTCGGATACTGCGATCGTCCTGTGTTATAAGGGTCACGGCACGATATCTGACTGCGACGGATGCGCTTGGTTCACGGATCGATCTCAGAAGCCTATCTCGGGAGCGTATTCGTGCAATTCGAGACAGATCGGGTCCCAGGCTACCACCTTGTGTAGCTACCCTATGACAGCGAGCGCACATCGACAAAAAGATATCCCGTCCTTGCTCGGGATCACCGACGTCATTTTCAAATGGCGAAACGGTGCTGATGCCCTTTAGATATGCCACAATGGCCCAAATCTCGTTTTCAGGCGCAGAACTAGAAGGCATGTTACTGCCTGGTACACCACGCTGGATCGTTTGAAACACACGCCCGTCATCCGTCTCAGTCGCCCAAAGTAGAGTCAGATCTGGAGCACCGATTCCTCTCGCGTCAGCACCGTGACACTCCGCACAACGGGTCGCAAATAATGCAGCACCTGCCCGCCTGGCAGCTGGATCAGCATCATAGGGATTTACTCGCTGCCCGCTCACCGAGAGGGGCATCAAGATACCTAGGACAAGTAACAAGCACGTTAGTAGCATACGGACCATATTGCGCCAACCATATGGAATACGCGATCCTGGCTCAAGCCAACTGTCGACAATGGCCTAGTCATGCATAGCGCCATAAACTGATACCTGCTCACAATTCACCAACTGGAATGCCGCATTAACGAGTGAACCAAGGATCGCTTATGCTTCGCAAGGCTCTTCATGCGGGAATCATGGGGCTGCTGATCAATGGTATGATCGGGAGTGTTCCTGCTCTGTCAGGGCAAGAACAGGACAACCCCTATACTACTGGACAAGACATACAATCAGGTGAACAGCTCTTCGGTAGGAATTGTTCACGTTGCCACGGCCTAGAGGCTGGTGGCGGAGAACGTGGACCTGATTTGAGAACTGGTGAATTCCAGCACTCGAGTACAGATGCCGGCCTGTTTACAGTGATCGCGGATGGCATCCCAAATACTGAGATGGTGGGGATTGGTCGTAGCCGAAGTGAGCAGTCAGTATGGCAGCTCGTGGCTTACCTGCGTTCACTAAATAGCGAAGTACGTGTCGAAGTAGCTGGCAATCCATCGATTGGAGAGGGACTCTATGGTGGAAAGGGTGACTGCAGTAGTTGTCATATGATTGATGGAGAAGGTGGCCGGCATGGCCCCGATCTTTCCGCCATAGGTGATCGAAGATCACCAGATCAGCTTCTGTCAGATCTACTGACTCCGAGTGAACGGGTGCAACAACGCTGGTGGACAATGCGTGTGATGCATCAAGATGGCACTGAGGTTGAAGGGCTGAGAATGAATGAGGGCACATACTCAGTCAGAATACTCGATGCGGAAGACAACCTATGGTCTTTCCTTAAACGAGATCTGCGCCAGAGTGAGCGCACTGAGACGTCATCGATGCCGGCTTATGGGGAAAGCTTTACCAGTGAAGAACTCGAGGATCTTGTCGCTTATCTGTACGGCTTGAGTAGAGGAATAAGATGATGAAACACTATGCAGTCTTTACCCTTTTTGTCTTGCTATTCCCGGCATTATTGGAATCTCAGGATTCTAGACAGCGAAATGCTGACACAAACCAGGTAGCCCCATCGTTTAGTCCGATAACAAACGAACGTCTGTTGAATTCCGATGCAGAGCCTCACAACTGGCTTATGTACTCAGGTAATTACTTCAGTCAGCGCTACAGTGGGCTAGACCAGATTAATAATGAAAATGCGGCAGAACTCGAGATGCAGTGGGCATTCCAGCTGCGTGCACTTGACCGAGCCGAAACAACACCCGTTGTCGTTGATGGCGTGATGTATGTAACGGAATCACCCAGTAATGTGATCGCCCTTGATGCGAAAACCGGAAGTCAGTACTGGCGGTATAACCACAATCTGCCAGAAGACTTGAATTTCTGCTGTGGCCGTAATAACCGAGGTATCGCAGTCCTTGGGGACAAACTCTATATGAGCACTCTAGATGCGCACCTGGTTTCTCTTGATGCGAAAACCGGAAGCGTGCTATGGGATGTGGAAGTAGCTGACGAGGCATCCGGATACAGCAAGACGGCTGCACCACTCGTGGTCGGAGACAAGATCATCACAGGGGTTGCAGGTGGTGAATTTGGAATCCGAGGCTTCGTCGACGCCTATGATGCTGAAAATGGAAAACGTTTATGGAGACTCTACACAATCCCTGGGCCAGAACACCCCGATAATGAATCGTGGTCAGGAGACTCTTGGCGCACAGGAGGCTCACCAACCTGGATGACCGGATCCTATGATCCAGACTTAAACCTGGTTTACTGGGGTACGGGAAACCCAGGTCCAGATTGGAATGGAGATGTTCGGCTGGGTGATAACCTTTACTCCGATGCCGTGCTGGCAATTGACCCTGATACCGGTGAACTGAAGTGGTATTTTCAGTTCACACCCCACGATATTCATGACTGGGACAGCACACAGATCCCGATCTTAGCTGATTCCGAGTTTGGAGGCCAAAGTAGGAAGTTGATGCTCTGGCCGAATAGAAATGCATTTTTCTACGTACTAGACCGTGAGACGGGAGAGTTCCTTTTAGGCAAGCCCTATGCAAGACAAACTTGGGCGAAAGGTCTGGATGAAAAGGGGCGACCGATACGTATTCCAGGAACATCCCCGAGTGTAGAAGGCACGACCGTCTCTCCCTCGATTGGTGGAGGAACCAACTGGTTTTCACCGAGCTACAGTCCTCGGACTGATCTTCTCTATGTCATGGCATATGACGGTGAGACCACTTACTACATTCGCGAAGACGAATACGTTGCTGGCGAACGGTTCACAGGCGGAGGTGGTGTGACCCCCTTGCCTGCAGCGAACTATGCAAGTGCAGTTCGAGCGATCTCCCCCCAGACTGGTGATCTGGAGTGGGAGTATCCCGTTCAGCCAAGGTCAACCGCAGGTGTGCTTTCAACCGCAGGAGATCTTGTCTTCAGCGGAACGATCGACGGCTTCTTCTTTGCGCTAGACGGGTTTACGGGAGAGGAGCGGTGGCACATCAACCTAGGATCACGCGTACACGCTGGTCCTATGAGTTATATGGTTGATGGGAAGCAGTACGTTGCGATTGCTGCAGGTAATGTCCTATTCACGTTTGCAGTAAGAGAGTAAGAACAAAAAGTATTTATTGAGTACTGTGAGCGCTGCTAGATATGTGCTTACAGTACCCTTGTCTCACTCTCCAGTTGGCAAGAACTGCACATCCGGTGGAACGGGAAATGTCGTCGTTTGGAGTGCTAATAAGACGATCACGGCATATACCACAGCGAATCCCAATAAGGCAAGTATAAGGGTTTTGGAGTTTAGCTTCGGTGTGCGACGCTTTGTCACCCAATAACTCCAGATTTGGGGCGCTGGGTCACCTCAAAAGTTTTATAAATCAAGGTGAGCGGGACCTACCGTTACTTATAGCGGTAGGTTACACGACCTCGGGATAGGTCATAGGGCGATAGCTCACATTTCACCTTATCGCCTGCAAGCACTCGGATGTAATGCCGGCGCATCTTACCAGATAGGTAGGCTAGCACCTCGTGTCCGTTCTCTAGCTTGACACGGAAATTCGTGTTCGGGAGCACTTCGCTCACCGTCCCTTCCATTTCGATCGCTTCATTTGCCACTCGGGTGATCCCTCCCATTAATGAAATCGTGGGTCAGTTTCTGCTGATTCCCTACCTCGATCCTAATAGCCGTGGATCTGTTGCCAAGACCTCAGCATCTTGACCCTCTTCCACTGTTGCGATCACCAAAGCTGCGAGATGAGTCCAACGAGCCGGTGAGGGATCAAGTTCTTCGAGAATCTGGTCAGGGGTAGCACCAGTGTAGCGACCCTTAGATTCCTTCTTGTCCCGGTAGGCCTGCACAGCCCGGCGAACAACGCGTTTCTCTTTGGGAGTCAAATCCATATCGGATAATCTAACCTAATCTCACGCGCGATGGGCTAATTAACGTATCCAGTGCAGATAAAATATATGGTACACGTATCCGCCAGATAGATAATATTGGCATCTATTGAGACTAAAAGGCACTGAGCAAGAGCAATGACCCCGTGATTATAAGGAGTACTTCCAGACCTATCCGGTATCTCCTAGAGTCAAATCTGCTGAATATGTAGCGCTCCGTCAGCCAAAATGTCGTCGCTCCCGTAACTATGAGTCCCGCTCCAGTTCCTAAGTCTATCTGCCAGGTGGTACCTGCCAAACGAAGGGTCGTGAGTTGAACAATCGCAAACAACGTATACCCAGCCGCAATCGTGGCTCTGGATACGTCACGATGCAGCCCTTTCCCAAAAGCGAGAGCAGTCAACATCGAACCACCCAAGTTAGATACACCATGAACAAGGCCCATTATAGCAATGTAGGTGCGCTGAAATCCGAGCAACTGATTGAGTCCGTGTCTGATTAACCGCACCCTGTCCTGCAAAGAGAAGGTGAGAACCAAGATTGCCACGAATATTTCTAGCGGTGGTGACCAGAGAGTAGACGCCAAGAGAGCCACCACGATCGCAGGCAGTGTTAACATCGTGATTCCCCGGAGGAGTACCCGGTCTACATATTGATGACCCCTACTCAGTTGGAGCAGGCTGATCGTGAGAGAAATTGGTAGCAGCAGTTGAAGCGTCGCCGGGAAGTTCATCCCAAGCAGAAGCATCCAGGGAGTCCCCAATAACAAGACACCTACACCAAAAAGTGACTGTATCACAGAAGCCAGCAGAATTACCGGGTAAATAAGTTCTGGTGCGGGCAAGACACTTACATAATGCACGGCAACCAATCGATGGCTTCTGAGGTGCCTTCAAGATCAGTCCAGTTTATTCGGTGGGTGTCGCTTGAATCTTGAATGACTACCGTGATCCGTGGGTTGCTTCGAAGAGCTTGGAGTTCAGAGTGGGCAAGGCCAAGATACACCGATACCTGATTTCCAGATTCGAGCCTACCGCTAACACGCTCTTCCGCAGCGTCCCCCAACTGATACCTGATCTGTACCCTATTATCGTCCCCAGTCATATAGGAGTGTGTTAAGACGAGAGCCAGTAGATTCGCACTACAACGAAATGCGAACATATGCACACCCTGGGCTTCCATATCTTCGGGCACGAGGGTAATGCTGACAGTCCTGGACCCTGGGCCTTGGGTCTGTCTCACCTCCCAATCGCCAATCTGCTCTGGACCCTGAGCAACGACAGCTGGGGTGGAAATGAAGAAGAAAAGGAAAAGGAAACCGTAACGACTCATGATCATCCCATATGAGGGTGATATCATATCCAACTCTGCATAAATGTGGCCGAATCCGAACCTGGGCAAGGAGACTTCAAGTCAGTAAATCTAGAATCGTGTTGATTATAGCGAAGCAGATTATCTGCTGGCGCCCCTGAACAAACGAGGTAAATCTTACGATTACTTCATCTGGCCTTAGTAGGGAGGAGTATTGTCTAGCTCTCATTTGAACCCCGACATCAATCGCCGAACCTTTATTGCGAGTTCCGCTGCGTTCGCAATCGGCTATGAAGGTCTGATGAACTCAACAAGCGATATGGAACCAGGTCGTGAATCTTGGCCCGAATACGATCAGGTCATCGTCGTCGACTTCCTGGCGAGCCCCGGTTATTTCAACTACCCGCTGAACCCGCCACTCAATGATTTAATGATCGCAAACGCGATCGGGTCTGGTATTACTGCCGTAAACCTCACTGTCAGCGGAAGTAATTTCGCGGATACGGTTCAAAACATCGCGGGATGGATGAATCGGATCGAACGGTATCCAGAGGCCTTTACTCAAGTACGGACTGTGGATCAGTTATTGGCCACAAAACGAGAGAGAAAGCTTGGTATCGTTTTTGGTTTTCAGGACACGACACCCTTCGAGGGTGGTTTGGAAAAGATTGAAATCTTCCTGAATTTGGGCGTTAAGGTCACGCAGCTCACTTATAATATTCGCAACCTGGCCGGTGATGGTTGCTTGGAACCGGCAAACGGCGGGCTCACTGGCTATGGGCATGCAATTGTCGAGCGCATGAACGAGCTGGGGATGATCGTAGACCTCAGCCACTGTGGCCAAAGAACGACCGCACAAGGGATCTCAGCATCTAGTGTCCCGGTTGCGATCACTCACAGTGGCTGTAACTCCGTAGCCCGTCATCCCCGCTCCAAGGATGATGCCGAACTGCGCGCACTAGCAGAGGCCGGAGGGGTTATCGGTATCTATTTGATGCCATTTCTTACCCCCGGGAGAGTCCCGATGCTCTCCGATGTACTCGACCATATCGAGCACGCCATCAACGTTTGCGGGGAAGACCACGTTGGGATCGGCAGCGATCTGTCTACGACTCCGATCGACGGCTCCGATGAATATTGGTCCAGGCATCGTGAGTTCGTCTCGCGCCGCATTAATGAAGGTGTCGCTGCACCGAACGAAGATCCTGACATCTTGTTCACAGTCGAAGACCTGAACTCAGCCAAGAGGATGGAATTGATCGCCGACGGATTAGCTGATCGCGGTCACCCAGGAACTCGGATAGAAAAGATAATAGGTAGTAACTGGGTCCGTTTATTCGAAGATATCTGGGTGACCTGAGTCTGCATTACCAGAGCCCGTGCTAGACACAAACAAACGGATGATACCATCGCGCTTGTTCAACAAGAAAACCTGACCATCCGGTCCCGAACCAAAGCGTAAGTCCGCCCGACCAGCAGGAGATCTTCCCTGCTCTCTATTCTTCTCTTGAATCAATTGCAACAGAGTCTTTGAATCACCCCTGTCATTGAGCAGGATGCGACGGATGGCTTGCTGTCCACCACTCGGAAGTCCATCAGCTCGAACATAGAAGACTTCGCCACTTGGGTTATCACCGAATAATACGAGGTCTGCTAGTTCAGGGATCGCGTCACTGCGGTATACATGGAGACCGGTCGCAGCAGAACTCCTCTGAAGCAATGGGTCCTCTTGTCCATACTCGGCCACAGGATAGGTGAGCGCCTCATCACCACGCGGGTTGCTGAGACTGACCGCTGAACGACTGATAAACCGAAAGCTACCCTCCCACGTGTTCCAGCCGAGGTTCGCACCAGAGGTTACAAGGCTTATTTCTTCAACAATATTCTGGCCAATGTCAGCAAGAAACATATTTCCGTTATCAGAATCCCAGGCAAAGCGCTGGGGATTTCTAACACCGGAAGCATAAATTTCACTCAGCGTATTGTTGTCACCATCATTGGTGAACGGATTATCAGTAGGTATACCGTAGGATCTATTCGTGCTGTTGGAGCCCAGCGGATCTATACGAAAGATCTTACCAAACGCCGAATTGAGATTCTGAGATAGGTTGAGCGGATCACCACCACTGCCGCCGTCAGCTATACCTACATAAAGCAGACCAAAGTCGGCATCACCGGAAGAGGCCGTCGGGTTGAAACCGATTTGGCCACCATTGTGGTTACCGTATGGCTGTTCAACCCTCAGCAACTCCCGAGGGGCGTCTCCATCATAGATTGCCGCAGAAGGATTTCTAGCAGTCCATTCAAGAAGAACAGTGTCGTGTGTATCGCCTCCACCACCAGGCACAAAATCAGGATTGGGTGCTGTATTTCTGCTGTCGGTCCACGTATAAAACTTGCCAAAGCCATCGGCTCCCGAACGATTGAATTCCGGATGGAATGCAAAGCTTTGGAAGCCCAGCTCGTTCCGCGAAGATTGAACACTCACACCCCAATCCGCATCATCGATATCTAGGTACTGTGTGACTCTCTGGCCATCGTAATCGATGCTATAAAGTGGACCGCGCATATCGTTGACAAATAAACGATCTGTCCCTGGTTCATCTGAAAGAAGCATCATGCGGGCAGGCTGTCCGTCTATATCTGGGACTGAAGCGAACTCAGTGAAATTCACCTGGATCACACCTTCGATAGCTGAAATTGGCTCTGGAAACGGATCGCTCGTCTCCTGAGCAAGAGTCGGTGAAGCGCTCAATAGCGTTACCAGCAAAACTCGGTTCATGGACATAGCTAGCTGCTTCCTTTGCGGGCACGCATCGTAAGTGATCAGGGTCATTCCTTGATTCTGCCTTCAAGCACCCAGAAATCGCAACTTATGTGGAGTGGAGAAAACTACAGAATCTGAGCTTTTCTGATGTCTTATCGTCAAGGGCACAGAGTGTCACTCTACTCTAAGAATCGGTCAAGAATAGAAAGATCCGGAACCCGGCACGCATCATAGCGTTCGAACCAACGGTAACGGTTTCGCGCAAAGATGTCGTAGACTAGGTCCTGTAACAATTTCGGAACGACGGACAACAGTAAATCAGCGATTCGCCACCTACCGCCCAGCTGTCGGGTGATCCTCCTCACAGCTTCACTCCGCACCCAAACAACCTCGTTCTCAAACCCACTATTCTCCACCAAGACAAGAGAATCGACTTCTTTTAGGTGTGGATGGCGATTCAAGAGGTCGCTAGCGAACACCCCACTAAGTGGTGCGAAATGAAAGATCTGTTGGTGATCTCTTTGTAATAAGAAACCGACAAATCGATCGCAGAACCCGCAAAGACCATCATACAGTAAAACAGATTTCTCTTCGAGAACCGGATTCATGTAGAAGGGATTACCTGGTCATAGGACGGGAGAGCAACAATCTCCCCCGCCCTACAGTAGCCAGAGCTTGTCGATTAAAGCGGATCCGACCTCTAACCGTCGTCGACCTTTCGCCACGTTTTTGAACGGTCGATTACCCGGTCACAATACGTGCCCACGAGCGTCTTGGTATTTGCTTCCGTATCAATTGTGGAAGTCAGCTCATAAGTGCAACTCCCGTTCTCACCGGAACTCTTTGCCCAATCAAAAGCACCATCGTACGTCGTGATCCAACTTCCAGTTGGCTCGCGACCCTTAGTAGAAAGGCCTGCCTCTCCACCCAGATAGTGACGCTGATGAGTCCAATCACCGATCCCGTCCACGGTGATCGTTACTTCATCGCCGGGGCGAGCACATCCAGTGCGTGTTTTTGTGCCACTGCTTGCAACGTCAAATGTCAAAGCGTCAGCATCCCAAGTACGCTGACCGCTCCCCTCTGCCGTGAATGAGCCGGCAGTATGGCAATCGCGCGTCTTCCACCAAGAGTAGTTCCAGACTCGAGGATCATCACCCAGGGCTGTCCCAGCAGCTGAAGGACTAACGTTTCCTGAACCCCAAACATCATCAAGAAAACCCATCATTGTGCCATCAAGCCTAACAACCAAAGCCTGAACATCTTGGTCACTAAGTTGTGCTTGGGGCGCTACGACCTGATCGCCACACGCGGCGAAAGCGATCGTGCTGGAAGCAAGTAGTAGATGAAAGGTTCTTGGCATTCTGTAATCTCCTAAAGCCTTAACTCATAACCGAAACAATGTTCTCTATTTCTAGAACTATCTGGTGGCACCCAAATCTATAACCGCTCCTAGAAACATCCTGACCTTACGAGGATCAGTCGAGCCTCTTACTGAACCCCGTAGATCGGATACCAACTCGGTCAGAGTGTTACTCCGTTGTTGCCCTGACAGTCCTTCGGCTTCAGCCAGTGCTCTTCTTACGCTCATGACCCTATCAGCATCAAGACCGCTGGACCGCTCAAGTTGATCGAGGTACGAGCGGGCCAGTGCGAAGCTGGGCGGCCAGACCAGCTTAGGTTGCTCCTGCGCGTTGAAGTATTCGAAGCGCACGGTATTGGCCGCATCAATCTCGTTCTGAGAAATATGAGCACTAGGCGTTAGCTCAAAAATGTCTAGCCCTCGCGCAATTTCAGAACTGACTAAGTATCCATTGTACCAGTACACAGACCACGAACCGCCACTGCCTCGGCGTTCACCGTCTGTAGGTCCGCGATCAAAGAAAGCGATCTCATATGGATTATCAGGATCGGTCCAGTCAAAGACATCGATTCCACCCTGATACCAACCTTGTACCATCACATCCCGACCCGGGATGGGGATCAAGGATCCGTTGTGGGCAACACAGTTTTCGAGTTCTGTCTGTGCCGCAGGCATTTTGAAGTAAGTGTGGAAATCCAGTTCCCCGTCATTGATGCTGAAAATTGCATCTGCACCCCATTCGTACTTGTCCGTCGCTCGACAGCGTGGCTGCCCACCGCCACCCCACTCGTCCGTGAACAGAACCTTTGTGCCATCATTATTAAACGTCGCAGAGTGCCAGAATGAGAAATTTGAGTCAGCAGCAGCATACAAGCGTCGTGGATTCGCTACGTCACTTATGTCAAGCAAAAGTCCGTAGCCTCCACAAGCGCCACCTGCGAAGCCAATACCAGGATATACAGTGATGTCATGGCACTGGGTCGGTCCGGTACGCTGACGTGGAGGTCCGCCACCACGTCCACCTCTTCCACCACGTCCGGCAGCCGCTTGGCGTGCTTCTTGACCTGGCTCGGCATGCCTGGGCGGCGCAGTTAAGTCGTTGAATATGCGCGGAGAACTCACGATCCGTGCATTCTGAGGAGCGGCAAGAGGAACCTGGATAACCTCGATGCGGAATAAAGCTGTATTCGGGTCATCATCCAACGGACCTCCCGAGCAACCCGGAAGTTCGTTCGGGGACCGTACCCGGGATGAGCCAGACACGTAGATATAGACGTTTTCTGAATCGTTCGGATCGGTTACTACGGTGTGTGTATGTGAGCCCCGACAGGTCTGGACGTTCGCCACATACTCTGGGTTACTGATATCCGTCGCATCAAAAATGCGGATGCCACGTAGCCGATCGAGGCTGACCGTGTCCGGTACTCCTCCTGTACCACAGTCCACACGACCACCCAACCCCTCACCAGATACGAAGAGAAGATTCTTGTAGATGGATACATCGCTCTGCGATGCCGGACATACATAAGAAGTTTCCAACGTCGGATTTGTCGGATCCGAGATATCCCAGATCACGTAACCGTTGTAGTTGCCCTGGATCGCGTAGTCGCCGGTGAACCCCAAATCAGAGTTCGTGACTCCGACAAATTCATCGGGCGGCGGCGTATTGGATACCAGGTTCAGATTCCAGGATGCTTCCTCCGCACCCGCTCCGAGAGGACCCGAGCCCGCACCAAGTCCGATACGTGGATCCGGGTCGGGTGGGGTAAGCGGGAGATCGGATAGCGCCGACATCATCGCGGCAGGAGAGGGCGTCGACATCCCTGTAGCACATGCGGTAACGAATACCAGGACGGCACATAGTACGGAACCAAGTGCGGTCCAACGCATGCCAGGGAGACGTTCGAAGGATTGGTTGTTCATATCAGATCCCCTGGAGTTTAGGAGAGGAATAAAAGAAGTCAGAAGAGGTCATGAGCCTTACCGACCCGGCTCGTACGTATCAAGTATCACTTGCATATGCTCAATCTCAGTTGTCTGATCTGCATACATATCCGAGGCCAGCTTGAAGATGAAGTCGTTCTGTGCGCCCCCGTAGGAACTGAACAACTCGTCAACCATAGCTAAGGCGCCCTCGTGGTGCGTGATCATGTATTTCAAGAAAAGCCGATCAAAATCAGCACCACGTGCATTATCGAGTTCGTTTAGTTGTGCCTCGGTCAGCATACCAGGCATAGCATGGTGATCCGTATCAGCTGGCATCCGCATACGGCTGTACTCAGCGGGAGGAGCAGGCTCATCACGTTCAAGTAACCAAGAACGCATCGTCACTATTTCATCACGTTGAGCAACAACCATGCGAGCACAAAAAATCTGTATCGCAGAGCTCGCTTGGTGTGATTCCGCCCACCCAGCAAACAAAACAGCCTGAGCATGATGAGGGACCATATTGGCCATGAAATGCACATCAGCAGGGCTATGGCCTTGCCGATTGCGAGCAGCTAGTGCCTCTAGATCAGCCGCCGATCGAGCAGCTCCACCACACGATGCTAGACTGACCGCGAAAGCAGTCAAAAGCAGTGTTGGAGAGTATAAGCGCTTCATCAATCTGCTCCGCAAACCCTTATTCGGCCATCATTGACGCTACTGAAGTGAGCATCTTCACCGATACCGATCATTCGCGATACTAGGGGCTATTCGTGCTGTTGAAAAGCATTCCCACCAATCGCTTGTTCTGTAGCCATCACTTTGGGTTAATCTCGTTCCCAGTATTCTCAAAGAGTTATCTGGTTTCGCAGTCAGCTTAACCCGTCGAAGAACTCTTCCATCCGAGTGCGGGTCTGCTCATCAGGTAATCTCCCCATACCAGCACCCATGTTGTCTATCAGGTGCTCCGGATCCGAAGTAGCCGGAATAATCACCGTCACTGCAGGGTGAGACAGGATGTACTTAAGAAAAAACTGTCCCCAGCTTTCACAATCGAACTCAGCAGCCCAATCAGGTAGATCCCGTCCACTCACGGCACCGAAAAGTCGTCCAACATTGTAGGGCTCATTCACAATCACCCCCATGCCTCGGTCCTGTGCCAGCGGTATCAGTCGCTCTGCTGCCTCACGTTCCCCGAGTGAGTAATTGACCTGCACAAAATCCAGCTCTTCAGCACGGAGCACCTGTTCCATCTGCTCGTACTGTCTCCCGAATGAGGTCGTCACGCCGACGTAGCGTGTGCGACCTTCTTCTTTCGCTTGCCGGATAGTCCTTAGATGAATCTCGGTATCCCGAAGGTTATGTACCTGATTCAAGTCGATGATGTCACGTCCCCAGTCTTCAAGGGACGTTTCCTGCTGATCAATACCTGCTTGTCTGCCGCCACCTGTTGAAATCTTTGTGGCAAAGAACAGGTCATCTTGAATGCCAAGTTCCTGGACAAGCTGACCGGCGACACCCTCAGAGCTCCCATACGTGGGAGCGGTATCGAAGAACCGTCCCCCCATCTCGTGGAATAGTCGCAGCACTTCCTTTAAAGGAGCTTGCTCTTCACCGGAAGCGCCCACACTGAACGTGCGTGCGCTACCTAAGCCCACGGCAGGAACCTCCTCACCCGAAGACGGAATCGCTCGCATGAGCAAGGGCCGTTCTTGAGCAACTGCTGGAAACTCATTGAGCAATAAGGCTGCGGCCCCGGTTCCAGCACTAATCTTGAGCATGTCTCTTCGTGAGATCTTCATCTCGTCACCTCGTAGACTGTACGACCATTCCTCTAGCGATCACCCGAAGATGAGGGTTGGTACTCTGAACGGGCAAGAATGGGTACCTCGGATGAGTGCAGTCACCAGGAAGGAAATCAGGTGCGGGGACAACTGGGCATCACGTCCTTCCCTCCAGAGATCCTGCTCAGTTGCGGTCCTGCAGCTGAGGGAGCAGAATTGGGGTATGACAGGCTCTCCCCTCTACACACCACTCTAGAGCCATATGCTCCAACGTTGTATTTTGCTGCATCGATAGCGATGTATATCGTTATGAACGATATATGTTACGGTTTTACGGACCTTGCTGACGAATGGAGTTCTTTAAAGTGCCGGAACAAGAAAAACCAATGATCAAGACGGACTCCTCGAGCTTTGTACTCGCCCTCACGATCCTGATCTCGGGATTGTCGGGTGTGCCGCTCACCGCTCAACAAAGTGAGGACTTTCAGCCGAAGAATGTCATTTCAGCCAATGTGATCGGACTTCTCACGAATACGTTCAATGCGGAGTTCGAGCGTGTCATCTCCCCGACCTCCACAATTGGTTTCGGGGGATCAACCGCCTCAACTGAGTGGTATGGGGATATGGATATGGGTCCCCCTCCGGAGCCGCCGATCACAGGGACAGACGCATCCGGCTTTCCCATCCACGATTGGAATGATCCGGCCTATCTGCAGGCCCATAACGACTGGGAGATGCTTGCAAACACCGTGGAAGAAGCCCGATACGTCAACTTCGATGTGTTCTACCGGTTCTATCCAGGCAGTAGGCGCACCCGGACGTATAAGGCTCCTATTGGATGGGCGTTTGGTATGAAGATGGGGCTCACCGCGGTAAACGGTGCGGGAAGAGGCGATGGGGCCTATTTCGGTTTCGGATTCGATATGAATCATAGTTGGGTCTTAGGACCAGACGACAATTTTTATATTGGCCTCGGATTTGGCCTAAAGCGACTCTTGGGAGTCCCGAAGGTCACTGACAGTTACTACGGCGGGTACGGGGGCGAGAAACGTTCCGCCTTGGAGGGCAAACTGCCGTTTGGTGGTGGTGACCTTTACCCAACGATCCGAATCATAAACGTCGGCTTTGTTTTTTGATCGGGTCATCGACTCTGGCAGCCACCTCAAGAGGCTTCGGAGATGTTGAAGACATCTGGGTCTACCTAGCTGACAGAAAATCTTCCATGTACTGCGATTTTCTACTGGATTGGTCTTAACTCCTTCCATCGCTCAATAAAACGCACCGCACCCTCGACGAATACTTCGGTGGCCAATCGTCCCTGCTCCGCCGTTGCTTCCTTGGGATCCCTCTCGCTCCACACACCTGTGCTAGACATTTGATCTGCTGACGTACCCTTACCCGTCTCCTCAGCCTTAAGACCTTCTGCTAGAAACACAGTGAGCGCGGTGGGATCCCCTGCGATCACATCGGGGAGCATGCGTTCCATATGACTGGGCAATGTCAACTCCGCTGTCACCGCTGCCTCCAAGTCCACCAGATCCGGCATCAAATAGAGCCCCCTGGATGTCTCTCCGACTCCTCCATGGCGATCAAATACTTGGGGGGCCGGGATGTCTGCGAGCCTGCTCCGATCCTGAAAAGGGGCAGCAACTGAACCCAGATTTACCGCAATACCTGCAGTCTCATGATTGATACGGTCTACGATAAAAGTCGTAGTTGCCTGATTTCCTCCGTGCGAGTTCAGGATCAAGAAACGTTTGAACCCGTGACGCATCAGACTTTCAGCGGCCTCGACGATCACCTGCTGTACGGTTTGAGAAGACAATGAAATCGTTCCCTCAAATCCCATGTGATAAGGAGATTGCCCCGGAAGAAGGATTGGTGCGACCAATACGTCCGTGCGGGCAGCAATAAGCTTTGCCCGTTCGATTCCACTGTAGTAATCGGTGCCGATAGGCAAATGAAGTCCGTGTTGCTCTAGAGCGGTGACCGGAATGATTACCATGTCGGTCCGGGTAAGAAGGTCCCGTACCTCAGGGACAGTCATATGAGGAAGATAGTTTGGAACTTTTTCTTCCGACCAAACTGGACTGGTCTGAGCTACGGCAGGTATTTGTAAGCACATGCCGATCAGCACGGCGACCACTAGACCTAGAGGGTGAATCGACTTCATGAGTAAGCCTTCATCTGGGGGATTAGTCGTCTTCAGTGTGACAGCATGAAGATGTTCAAAACGGATTGGCAAGTCGGCTAGTCATCCTAAGTTCTTAGCGAATGAGTAACTTCGAACGAAAATACTTCCCTAAAGGGACGTCCTGGGGTCGAGGAGAGAACGGAATGAGCGTTACAGTAATCCGATGCACTATTGTTGGCGGACTCTTGAATCTCTTGCTCGCTTCGCCGCTATGGCTTTCGGCACAGTCCCCGGAACTCGTCTATATCTCGAATGTGAGTGCCACCCAAGTTGCCGGACGGGCAGTCACTAGCGTCGAAGACCAAACCAGGGCAACACTAGACCGTCTGGGTGAAGCACTCCGGGAACAGGGCCTGAGTTATTCCGATGTAGTAGCATCGAATGTGTTCCTTAAGGACACGCGACATTTCCAAGCCATGAACGGCGTATACCGCACCTATTTCCAGGTTGCTCCTCCAACACGCGCCACTGTGCAAGCTGATCTCTTGGAGCCTGACGCTCTCATTCAGATCTCAGTAGTGGCAACCGGACAGCCTAAGGAAGTCATCACTCCGGAGGGTCTAAAGTCTCCGGAACTCCCTTATTCCTGGGGGATCAAGGTTGGTAGCACTTTGTTTATCTCCGGAGCAACCAGCAGGGATCCAGATACGTATCAACCGGTAACCGGTGATATGGCAACGCAGACCCAACGGATTTTCGGAAACATTGGCTTTGTGCTAGAAGAAGCTGGCATGAACTTCGGAGACCTGGTCAGCTGCCGAGTATTTATAGACGATCCCCGTGGATTCTCTGTGATGAATCAAGCCTATGCTGAATCCGTCTCCGCATCAGACCCTCCGGCCAGAGCGACGGTGCGCGCGAGTCTCATGAACCCCGTCTTTTCCACTGAGATTCAGTGTGTGGCTGAATCTTCATCCGAGCGAAGAGTCGTGCGTGCTGAGGGCCGAGCACGTGGGTCCCTCCCGTTTTCGCCTGCTATTGATACAGGTGATCGCCTTTATCTGGCCGGAGTAGTTGGGCGAGGTAACGATGCTGGCGAACAAACCCGCTCAGCACTAGCGAATATCCGATCGACTATTGAGGCCGGATCGAGCAGCTTCGGAGATGTCGAGGACATATGGGTATACCTAGCCGACGTTCGAGACCGAGATGTCGTACAGACCATACTCAATGAGACAATCGGCGATGACATGCCTACCCCAACGATTGTCGGTTCACGCCTCATGGGAAGATCAGGCGTAGAGATCCAGATAGTGATCGGCAAGACTCCATAAAAAATCCAGAAATAAGGCACTTCGGTACTTCTCGAGCGCCCTCTTCAGGGTGTGAGAAAGCTTTGACGTAACCCAGTCTCTACATGTTTATCCCACGCCCAACTCTTCAAACCTCTCGTTACCGATGCTGTAGCTGGGCCAATCGTTGTAATCAAAATGCCACCATTCTGCTTCATATACTGTGAACCCCTGGGCTTCCATAGCTTCGCGAAGGAGTTCCCGATGCCATCGTTGCCGGGCTGTCCCCCCTGCATAGTCAGGATAGGAACGCGGCGACATCTCATCATACCCACCGGTCATCGTAACCGGAGCACCTGTTTCAAGGTCGTATAGCGTTAGATCCACCGCACAACCGCGGTTATGTCTGGAGCCGTTCGCAGGATTCGCGACAAAAACCCGTAGCTCCTCTGGGGTTGCATCCCAAAACATCTTGGTCACGTACCATGGCCGGTATCCATCATGAATCAGGAGGCCATAGCCTTGCTCACCGAGCCAATGATGAGCTCGCACAAGGGCTTCAGCTGCTGGTCTTTGAAGAAATGCTCTGGGTTCAGAATAAAAGATCTCACCCATAAAGTTGTTTGTAGTCGCATAACGAATGTCCAACAGAATCGTAGAGTCCAGAGCCACCAATTCTGCGAGATCCGCAGGCCGGAAGTCACCCTCTTCTTCAGGCGGAGAAGCAGCAAGGGCTTCTATGAGCAACTCTTCCGGTGCTCGAATGGGTGTGATGCGGAACGTGCCACCATCTTCGGCACCAAGCGAGAGTCTATTAAAAGCCTGGCCGTCCACCAACAGCATGTCTGCACGGCCATTAGCATCGGCTAGTATCTCCACCATCGCGTTGGAGTCGGTTTCAAAACCTCCATCGCTTGAAGCTGAGAGTCGGAGCCGCCGACCAGACCAAAATAGCAGCACCAGACTTTCGTCTTCTTCCAGCACTGAAACAGTATCTGGGCCTGAGGCATACTCACCGATGATCGGACGCCAAGATTCCGGCACGTCTGGTGGCATTAGATCCAGTGAGTCGCTTGAAGTATCCGCGACAGTGCATGAGGCGAGTATCCAAAGGATTGGCAGGGCTCTATTCATGTTCATGACCTAGTCCCGGAATTCTGGACACGGTGGATAGTGCTCGAGCTTGTCCCGTCCGGACCACCCAGCACCCTTCGCAAACCACTCACCACATTTCTTGGACATGTGGTAAAATCCCCTAGCCATTAACTCACCCCTCTCGTTGTAGCATTCGAAAAGCCCGTCCCCACGAGGGTCACCGTTCTTAAAATTATATTTTCCCTCTAACTGTCCACTCTCGTAGTACTCTTCGTAGGATCCATGGAGTGCACCGTTTAAGTAAGTGCCCCTAGCCATTAACTGACCGCCCTCATAATGCTGTTCAAATGGCCCCTCCCTCTCCAGTACACCGCATTCCGGACAAGCCGGGTCACCTTCACTGACCTCTCGAGGGCATTTGTGGCATAAGACTAGGGTCATATCACGATTCGGCTGTCTAGGGCATAGGCTTGGGCAATAATCTTGTTGATGAGCTCCAAAAAAATCCAGCGATAGCTTGAAGCGTCAGCCGGAGGATCAGTAATAGAGACTCGCTTCACCCTAAGTTCATAAAAGAAGCCTGGTTCAAAATCAAATCCCTCTATGGGATCACCGAAAGCCTCCCAATCCCCTTCCGGCTGAAAGCGAACCTGTAGGCAGGTAGTGGGAAACATAAAGCCCATACATTCAACTTGTTCCGGACCTACGAATAACGTCAGCACCTCTGAGTCCGGCTCTATGAGTCCACATCCAAGTGGGAGCATGCAGAGCACTAGAAGCAGAGTTTTTCTCATTCCCAAATCCTGTTCATGAGTCCTCTGCCTCAGTGATCCACGCTGTAGATAGGAGATCTACTAGGTCTAGTCGACTTTCCTCTGCATATGATCTTTCTTCGAAACTCCACGTAGCAACAAATAAAGGAACAGAGCTGTTCCGATCGGGATGAGCAGGAATACGAACCTCAAAGGCAAAGGCTCCGCACCCACGAGTCGTGGAACGATGATAAGAGCCATCAATAGCAGGTAGGATACGACCAGAGCTAACCAAGCTTTCATCCGTCTACATCCTTCAGTGGCATGGTTTCAATATAACGGACATCTTGCGCCTAATACTTTGTGACTAAAGAAATAACAATGCCGGCCCAGGTTGATCTTCCTGACGCCAGTTCAACTCTAGAACCAGAAAAAACTATGAGCACCAGCACCACTGTACACCGCTCCCTCACCTTTGCTGCGCTCACGCTTGTCACAATTAATTGCACGGCCGCAAATTCGGGGACTCCCTCAAGTGAACGCTACGACATACTACTCACAGGTGGCACCGTTGTGGACGGTTCAGGAGCATCACGCTTCACTGCGGATGTCGCAATTAGGGGAGAGCGGATCGCAGCTGTGGCTAGATCCGGACTGGATCCGACACTCGCGGATAGAGTGATTGATGTATCCGGAAAAGCTGTAACGCCTGGCTTCGTCGATAACCACGCTCATATCCAGACGACGATCCACCAATATCCGCTAGCAGAAAACTTCACCCGCCAAGGTATCACAACGATCGTAGCCAGCTTGCATAGCGGTGATGTGCCCTGGCCTCTGGACGAGTACATCGCTGCCTTGGATGTGGCACCCAATGTGGCCTTCTTCGCAGGACATACCTGGGCACGACGTCAGGTACTCGGGATGGACAACCGAGATCCATCGGGTGAGGAACTCCAACAGATGCGAGATCTCATCGATCAAGCGATGCAGCAAGGAGCGATCGGTCTCTCTACAGGTCTGCTCTATGTCCCCGCCAACTACGCAAAAACTGAAGAAGTCATAGAGCTAGCCAAAGTCGCGTCCCGCTATGGAGGGATCTACTACACGCATATGCGAGACGAAGGCAGAGGTCTACTCGCGTCGGTTGCTGAAGCTATCCGGATTGGCCGGGAAGCAGGGATCCCGGTCCAGATCCAACACCATAAGGCGATGGGCGTCGCCCAGTTCGGATGGAGCACAAATACGCTCGCGATGATCGATTCAGCGAATGCTTCCGGTCTAGACGTGCGCCACGACCTATATCCCTACACTGCAGGAAGCACAGGCTCCTCTGTCATTTTTCCACCGTGGGCACTTGCGGGAGGACAAGACTCTCTCGTGGCTAGGGTGAATGACCCTGCGGTCCGACCCCAAGTTGAAGAAGGAATGAGGGACCGGCTCGTGAATGAGTGGGTTGGAGACGACCTAAACCGTATTCAATTCAGGACCGTTCCCTCAGCACCTGAATTCGATGGTAAAACATTGGCTGACTATGCAGCAGCTCAGGGACTACCTAATACGGTAGCAAGCGGAATACAGATGGGGATTGAACTCCAGCTGGCTGGTGGGTTTAGCGCCATCTACCACGTCATGGATGAGGGAGATGTTCAGCGCATCATGCGCCACCCTCTGGCCACATTTCAGACGGATGGTGATCCAGTTGGGTACGGTGAGGGGTTCCCGCACCCTAGGAGCTATGGAGCATTCCCAAGAGTACTAGCCCGTTATGTCCGTGAATTAGGTGTGCTTACACTAGAGGAAGCCATCCACAAAATGACCCGCTTATCGATGGACCGACTGGGCCAAGCGGAGCGAGGATCCATCGCCGAAGGCATGATCGCGGATCTAGTGGTTTTTGATCCAGAAACTATCCAGGACAACGCCGACTACGTCCAACCTCATCAGTTCTCAACAGGTATTGAGATAATGATCATTAATGGAACACTGGTGATCGACGGAATGGCTCTTACCGGAGAGAGACCCGGAACAGTCCTGACACGGCCTGAGACGAACTAGAATCGATCTGGCTATTGAACCCTTTCGAATATCAGATCCCGCACGCGGCCCCCTGTCACGGTGAAGCCCACCACCTGACCTGGTTGGTTTCTGACAAAACGCACTTCCGGAAACCACCGTTGGTCCCCTCTGAACAAATCATCACCAGTTGGGGATAGGATCGAGCGCGGGTTTCGCCAATGCTCTGCAACAAGTCGCCCCGACTCCACAAAGACCTCATAGGTTGAGTCTAGCTCAGGGCTCCTATAGTGACCGGAGTATTCGCGTAGCTCAGAATCTGAAAGGCTCAAAGATTCAGTAACGTCATCTAAGCCATCAGGCTGTAAGGGAGTTGGGCCCATCTGGTCTTCCAGAAAAACTTCTGCAACCTCAAGAGCCCGTCCTGCTGGATTACAGGTTGAGAAGTTACAGAAGACAACGATCGATAGATTTTCTTCAGGGAATCGGACGAAGTTCGTACGGAATCCCGCCCACGAACCCCCGTGTCCAAAGTTTACGAGCCCCCTGTATGCCCCCACGGTTAACCCGTGAGCATAGTCGATCGTGTCACCACCAGTGAGCACACCTCTCTGTAGCATCCTACCGGTGATTTCTTCACCCCCAACCGCGCCCGTCTCATAGTTCTTCATCCATAAGATGAAGTCATCTACCGTGGTGTTGAGTGAACTCGAAGCTAGAGCTGTAAGTTGGTTAATCTGGCGCCGGAAAACCCCATCATTTTCGTCACCAACTGGTGCATACGATTCAGCACGACCAGGGACGATCTCCAGGTAGTCGTCAGAGAAGTGCGTGTGCGTCATTCCCAGAGGCTCGAAGATCTGCTCTTGAGTGTAGGTCCTGAACGTCATGCCCGACTGGATTTCGATCGTCCTAGCCAAAAGGTTGTAGCCCGTATTCGAGTATGCGTACTCCGAGCCTGGCGGGAAGTTGATCGCTCTCTGTTGATAGAGCATACGCAGGATCTTCTCGAATGAGATGACATCACTGTACTCGACACCACCTAATGACATGGTGTGGGGCCAGTCTCTGATCCCGCTGGTATGATGAATAAGATGACGCGGTACAATTGTAGGGCCAAAATTCGGTAGTTCCGGGACGTAGGTACGGACATCCTCTTCCAGATCTAGGCGACCTTGAGCCTCGAGAAGAAGCGCAGCCATTGCACCGAACTGCTTCGAAATAGATGCGATATCGAATACAGTTTCAGGAGTTATTGGGATGCCGTGATCCATATCTGCGATCCCATACCCAGCCCGGTGCACAACCTCCCCGTCCAGTACAACCCCTACGGCTGCTCCCGGCCGCATCCCAACTAAATCTCCAAAAACAGCATCAACGTCCGAGTTCCTGGGACCTTCCGAACCAGCAGATTGAGACTCAGGACTGGAGACACAACCAAATAGACACACCGCAAGCGCCAAGGTCCTCTTCATGACTCCATTCTCCTGCTAAAGAGTTCAGTCTCGGAACTCAGATTATGGTCAGATGAGTTTCTGGCCACAGTACCGGCAGTAACCTGCTTTAGGATCTTTCTCTAGACTTCCGCATCCAGCACAACTCTGGACGGGCGTATTTAACATTTTCCGGTGAGACTCATTCTGTTGGACGAACTCAGCTGAAAACAAACCGGTGGGTACAGCAATCAGCGCGTAACCCATGACCATCAGCATCGCTGCTAGCGCTTGACCAAGACCAGTTTGGGGCGTCACGTCCCCATAGCCCACGGTTGTCAGGGTCACAATACTCCAGTACAAGCCACGAGGTATGCTCGTAAAACCGTTTTCCGGTCCTTCAATGAGGTAGATGATGGACCCGATGACGACCACAATGCTCATCACAGTAATGAGGAAAACCGCGATCTTGAATCTGCTTGCCTTCAGGGTCGCGACAAGGACGTCGGCCTCACCCATGTACTGTACCAGCTTAAGGATCCTGAAAACACGCAGAACCCTAAGAATTCGGACCACCGCAAGAACTTCTCCTCCGGGAAGCAGTACGCTCAGATAGGTCGGAATCACCGAAAAAAGATCGATTAGTCCGAAAAAACTCAGGGCATATTTCTTCTTAGATGCTACACACCAAAGGCGGGCGCCGTATTCAATCGTGAAAAGGACTGTGAAAATCCACTCTGCAATACGCAATAGTAGATGATAGCGCTCTGCTATCTCCGGAACAGAATCGAGCATCACGACTGTCACACTGCTCAGAATCGCCAAGATCAAGATTACGTCAAAAAGCTTACCTGCCGGAGTGTCCGCCTGGAAAATGATCCGAAAGACCTCTTCACGTTTTGGTCTACCGGCATTCCAAAAATCAAATCTACTGAGAAGACTCATCAGGCTATCTTACTCCGAAGGGCATCCCGGAGTCCTTCTAGTCCACTGAGTAATGACACTCCCAGGGGAAGTCGGTCAGCTTCTAGGACTCCTGCAGCCCCACCACCCAGTAGGAGGCTAATTTTCGGGTCTAAGTTTTCTCGCAATGTTCTGACTAAGCTCACTGTATCCGAAAGGTTATCTAATTTTACGATACTGATAGCGACGGCACTTGCATTGACACTTTCTGCTGTGGTGACAATATCGGTCACTGGAAGATCCGTACCCAGGTAGACCACTCTCCACCCCTCAAATATAGCTACAGCAGATGTCAGCCGTGCACCCAACCCATGTAATTCCCCTTGGAGGGTCGCGACAACTAGAGTCGGGCCATCCTTCGACCTTGCCTGATCCGTTAGCCTTTGGAGTACCCGAACGATAATCCCTGTACTAAGATGCTCCTGAGCCGGTGTAATCTCATCTGCCACCCAGCCCTCTCCAATTTGGGTCAGTAGCGCAGCCACGACATCGTCCAGGAACGGTTGAGCTCCGAGTATCATCGCTGCCTGCCAAAGCGTATGCTCTAGCCCCTCTGCATCTAGCGCTCGGACCTGAGTGTAGGCGCGATCGACCCAACCATCCGGTTCTCGACTCTCGGATGATCCGTTCGTAGTTACCGCCATCGCCCGATCTTCTGCTAGGAGGGCCTCCGCTGCTTCTCCAGAAAGGTTGGCAACTATGCTGATCGATCGCCCTCCCTTAGTGAGTTCCCGGAGTGTTATGAGTCGCTGCACATCGCTGTCCGAATAGATGCGCTGACCACCCTCCGATCGACTTGGCTCAACAGCCATGTAGCGCCGCTCCCACGCCCTGATCGTAGCCGTAGTCAGCCCTGTCCGCTGTGCCACTACACGGATCGGGTGTCTCGGAATGGTTTCGTATGTGTTCATAAGCCTGATGGTATAGTCCTGTCTAACCCATGTCAAATATATTCGATTTAAAAGCTTGACAGATCTTAGACAATCATTAAAATACTGTGACAATTGTTGTACAAGATGTTTCACAACCATTCAGGAGATGCACAACTGATGTTCAAGTTCACTACCGCCGCTGCTTTAGCGGCATCGATCCTAGTCCCCCTGAGCACACAAGCTCAGACCAAGGACATCGTGACCACGGCTGTGGAAGCAGGATCCTTCAGCACACTCGCAGCAGCGCTAGACGCCGCTGACCTCATAGGGGTGCTGCAAGGTGATGGACCCTTCACGGTCTTTGCTCCCAACGACGCTGCGTTCGCAAAGCTTCCCGAAGGAACGGTGGAGGCACTGTTAGCCGACAAGGAAGCTCTCACTAAAATCCTTACCTTCCATGTGGTACCAGGTAAGGTGACCTCCGACGCTGTCGTGAAGATCTCCGAGGCTTCGACAGTCGCTGGTATCAACGCCCGTATAGAAGTCAAAATGGGAGAAGTCTACGTATCCGGCGCGAAGGTGATCCAAGCTGACATCGCAGCATCGAATGGCGTAATTCACGTCATCGACAGTGTGATGCTGCCGCCAGATTTTTAGGCGAATCAGTCCACTCAGCTGGTAAAGCGTCGGCCGACAAGTCTCGTTGGCCGACGCTTTCATTATCGGAGCCAGCTTTTCACCAAACCCGAATCAGACAGTAGATAGAATTTTTCAGAATCCCTAATCAGTGCGAAACGAGTATCCCATGCGAATTCTCATAAACGGAGTGCCATCTCATGAATCGGGTGCCTGAACTCCGCGTCAGTGCCTTAAATGAGCAGGAAGTCAGATCAGACGGTGAATACATTCTGTACTGGATGACCGCTACCCGCAGGCTCAATTGGAATTACTCGATCGACCGAGCTCTTGAGCACGCGGAAAAGCTGAGAAAGCCACTACTGATCTTTGAACCCCTCGATGCTGGATACCCCTGGGCATCAGATCGGCATCATCGGTCAATTATTAGCGGTATGAAGGAGCATCAAAAGAGACTCTTCTCTCTTAGCCCAGATTATTATCCGTATATCGAACCCCAACCGGGAGCTGGCCGAGGACTTCTCCAAGCACTGGCCAACCGAGCTTGCATCGTCGTCACAGACGAATCACCCGTCTTCTTCACACCTAAGCTGACCGAATCTGCGAGGCGCCTCACCTGCTGTCGGGTTGAGGCCGTGGACAGCTGTGGTCTTCTGCCCATAAGAGTCGCAGACCGAAACTTTGTTTCCGCCTATCAGTTCCGTCGCTTTCTACAGAGGATGCTCCCGGCACATCTCGAAATGTTACCAGACCCCGATCCTCTACCCCGTGCGAAAATCCCCTCTTCGCCCAGTATCCCTCGGGAGATCACGGAGCAGTGGCCCAAAGCAGACACCCAATTACTGCAAGCTCGAGGAACGCTGTTCTCGCTCCCTATTGATCACTCTATCGGCCCAACACCCTGGAGGGGCGGACATGCTTCAGGGCAACGCCAACTTCGCCGTTTCATTGAGACAGGACTTCCTCGATATGGCGAAGAGCGAAATAGCCCTGATAGCGGAGCTTCTAGTGGCCTCTCTCCATGGCTTCATCATGGCCATATCTCTACACATGAGATCTTCGCAGCAGTGGTAGAGTCAGAGGGTTGGAAACTATCAGACCTTTCACAGGAAATAGATGGCCGCCGAAGTGGATGGTGGGGCATGACTCCCAACGCTGAAGCTTTTCTTGATGAGCTAGTCACATGGCGTGAGCTCGGCTTTGTCTTTTGTTCACGTGAAGCAGGGTTTGATTGCTACGACACACTACCGGCTTGGGCACTTGAGACCCTAGAGGACCATGCAGGAGACACCCGGAAGTACCTGTATACACTGGAAGAATTCATGACATCATCCACGCACGATGAGATCTGGAACGCAGCTCAACGTCAGCTAGTGAATGAAGGCATTATCCACAACTATCTCCGCATGTTCTGGGGCAAGAAAATCCTCGAATGGAGTGCGCATCCGCGTAAGGCGTTCGAAACTATGATCGAGTTGAATAACCGTTTCGCACTCGACGGACGTGATCCTAACTCGTATACAGGAATCTCTTGGGTGATGGGGCGTTTTGATCGAGGTTGGCCAGAACGTCCGATTTACGGCAAGGTTCGATCGATGACCTCAAGGGCAACTCGACGCAAACTTAAGTTGGGTGAGTACCTAGTACGCTGGGGGGCATGATCATCAAGATGAATTCTTCACGGTTCTGCTCGAAGCGTCTGTATGTAAGCCACGACATTCCTTACCGTCTCGTCATCTAGAGCTACCGCGTTCCCTCTCATCATCGCACCCCATACATCTTCGGGATGCACACCGCGAGCACCTATTCTGAAGTTCTCCAGTTCTTGAATAAGATACCAATCATTTAACTGCACGATCGGGGGTGCCCGAAGCTCTTCGTTGCCTTTGCCATCAACCCCGTGACAGTTGGCACAAACTCCGTAGGCGTCGGCACCAAGAATCGGATCTCCTCCAATCGTTAATTTGGGAGATCTCGGCTCAAGCGAGGCAACATATTTCGCTACTGAAGTGAGATCCCCCTCCTCAACCAATGCCACAAGAGACATACGCTGCATCGTTTGACCCGTGGGATCTTCTTGATGCTTTCCTCGAAAACCTGACTGAAATCCACTGAGCTGGGCTTCAAGATACCATCCTGGCAAACCCGCAATCGCCGGCGCTCCAGTTTCAAGCTTTCCCTGCCCCTCAGTTCCGTGGCAGGCCGAACACCACATATCGAATAACTCTTCTCCTCGGGCTATATCTGAAACTTGAGACTCCTGACAGGCAGTCAGTACAGAGATCGAAAGAGCAACGAGGTACGCTGGATTCCGACGAAGAGAGATCATGACCTTTATGGAAAGAGATTTATGGTGGAATAGGATGGGTGAAAAACCGGCTTTGTTAAGATGTTGTTATATATTTGTATAGTCTTTTGATCCAAAGTTCTTATACAAAATATAAACAAATAAGTGCCACATGTGGACCTCCGAGGTGTACTTATTTGGGTGACCCTTCGATAAGGCGGAGAGATTTTGACCTTCGCCTGAGAATCCACGATCGTTGGAATCCTATGAGATTTCGTCAGCTAACACTTCTGGCACTCGCGTCCTTAATGGGTTGTGACGATGCCCATTCCTTCACACCACCTATATGCACGGCACAATTCGTTTACGGTATCAGCGTGGACGTCGTGGATTCAGGGTCAGGAGCCCCACTAGCTGACAGCGCAACGATGACACTGCGTGACGGCAACTACGTGGAGAGCGCCACGCTGAGCCCGGATGGTCTGACCATGAACGGTGCCGGAGAGCGCGCAGGCAACTACACCGTGGTTGTAGCTCGTCCTCGTTACCATAACTGGGTCCGCACCGAGGTCCAGGTGGACGCTGATGAGTGCCATGTAATCCCAATCAAACTCAGAGCGGAACTCCAAGAGATCTCTGGATAGATGCCGATTCCTAAGGGTCCACGATTCGGATTAGGAACTACCCTTTCCTATATCCGGAATCCTTATGGATTCTTCGAAAGATCAGTTCGCAGATACGGTCAGCCCTTCGGCTGTCATACGATGGGTGGGCCCTTGGTTCTTTCGGGACGCCCTGAAGATGTCAGGGATATTTTTCGGGCTGACCCGATGATCTTCGAGCCCTGGAACACTGACGTCCTCAAGCCAGTTCTTGGGAGCAATTCAGTCATTCTCACCAGCGGAACCAAACACCGGGAATACAGGAAACTCCTAGTCCCTCCGTTTCATGGCCAACGAATGCGCTCATACGCACAAAGTATGGCTTCAGCAGCTCACGACTGCGCAAGTAAGTGGCATGAAGGAGAGGACTTTAGGGCTTACAATTTCACTCAATCAGTCTCGTTAGAGGTAATTCTTGATACAGTATTTGGGGTTACAGATCCCGTAGTGCGCAGCAGGCTCAAGGCGCTTCTCCCGGAACTATTAAATCTCGGGAACGGACTGCCGATGTTCCTCAAATTCCTTCGTCTGCCGGTGGTTCCTAGTTGGAGACGGTTCACGGCTGTAAGGAAGGAAACCAATGAGCTCATCGGGCAACTGATCCGAGATCGTGCGTCCTCTGATGATCGAGGAGATGACATCCTCTCCATGTTACTCGAAGCTGAGTATGACGATGGATCTCGCATGGATGAATTAGAGGTACGAGATCAGTTGCTCAGCATCCTCTCAGCTGGACACGAAACAACAGCCATCGCCATGGCTTGGACGCTCTACTGGCTACATCGCCATCCCGAAAAACTAAATCGGCTGCTTGAAGACATATCAGAACTGGCTCCAACCGGTGATCCAGAGGCACTGACCCAGATACCCTACCTGGACGCGGTCGTAAATGAGAGCCTCCGAATTCATCCCGTACTTCCTGATCTAGCCCGAAAGCTCTCCCAAGATGCAGAATTGATGGGTTGCAAACTCAAGGCAGGTACAGCTGTAGGCGCGGTGGCATTTTTGACCCACAGGGATCCGGAGATTTACGAGGAACCTGACGAATGGATTCCAGAACGTTTTCTAGATCACAAGTTCAGCCCTTTCGAATTCTACCCATTCGGAGGGGGGAACCGCCGTTGTATCGGTGCAGCTTTTGCAAGCTTTGAAGCCAAAGTTGTTCTCGGGACCCTACTGTCTGCCTATCACTTTGAGTTGCTTGATAACCGACCACTTAGCGTGGAACGCCGGCACATCACCCTTATGCCTCGCGGTGGCGTACGAATGAGGCACCTCGGACAGCGGTGATCCGAGCTGTATTAGATCTGAGTTCTCCAGACCTTACTCTACCTAACCAAATGCATCCGGCCTTTTTTTCTTTAAGTCCGGATATGGAGTGCTCACCTTCCAGATGATCCAAAAAACAACGAGCAGCGCCACAAAAGCGATGGCAAAAACCCATTCTGGAAACACTGTTTCTTCTGTGACCCACCCCATGCGGTGTGGTACAAGCCCGATGGCATTGTTGCCAAAATGCCAAAGCATGGCAGGAAAAATTGAGCCTGTGAGCAAAACCACAGCGGCAAAAATCACCCCGAGATAAGCGGTCGGGATCAATCGGAAGAGATCAACGTGAAAGAGTCCAAAAATTCCACCCGTGACAAGGCAGACAATCACCGGACTCCAGGTTTTTCTTAGGCCATGTAGTAGGACCCCTCGGAATGCTAACTCTTCCAGGATTCCCGGCATAACACATATGAAGAATACGAGTTGCCATAGAGGTATCTCCTCAGGCAACAGCGCTTCACCGAAAGCCTCGAGTACACTCTGGGGTACTGGAAAAAGATATGCATCCACTAGGGTGCTGAGGCCGATACCCGTGAAATAGGCGGCTGGAATCCCGACGAGTACAGCCAGCAGCACCGCGGGGTGCACTGGCCTCAACGCGAAGACTTTCCGTGGGTCTAGCCCATATCTCCTTACCATTAAGAGTGATCCACCAAGGAAGATCACTCCCAGATTCAGGATTATCTGCCCCTGCAGGGTTAGCTCACCACCAACCCAAATCGCAGTAAGGAAGAAGACCACCCACATCCCCACAAACCAGCGAAGTACATGCCGCGGAAAGAGGGCCGGCCCTCCAAGCAAATCGGCCTCATCCAGATCGGAACTTGATATGAGACGCTCAGTTAAGAGAGTCCGTTGGGTAAGGCGGCTAGCCCACCACGACGCACCAGCGGTAGAAGCGAAAGCTATCGCTAAGAACAGCCAGTCATACTCCCCTACCATGATTTCCCGCACCGCTACCCCAACACCGGCGATGGGCACAAGAGCGATAGCGGAACGCAAATCGAGGCCAGGTAAGATCCCTGCCAGTGATGGCACCAGGAATACCAAAAAGAGCGGGAAGAAGTAGATCTGATATTCCTTATAGCTCTTCGCGTAGCCCGATATCAGCAGCAGAGTGCTCGAAATGAGCACGGTTAGAGGAAGGAACAAGATCAGGATGAGGACCAAGTCCAGCGGTGATAACGCCACAGCAAGATTCTCGGGAAGCTCCAAGAGCCCAAGCACGAGATAGGCGAGAAGATTCAGGACATTGATGACCACCACCACCACCCCTACCGCAATGATGCCCATCTGCTTGGCAGCAACAATCTCCGACCGACTGGCTGCTGAGGTGAGTAATGTCTCCAGCGTGCCTCTCTCTTTTTCACCAGTGATGGCGTCCACGGCCATGATGGAGCCACCCGATAGCATCAGGAGGAGCAGAAACGGCGTTAGCGCCATGCCCAGGAGCGCACCCCCTTCTTTCTCCGCACTAGCAGTGTTTTCCGTCTCTACAGAAGCGAATTCCTCCCTGCCCACGGGAAAGCCGGCGGCGAGGTAGACACTATCCCTGAGTTCCGAACGCACTTCCCTGATCCGGGCATCAAGTCGATCATGGGCTCTGCGGGAAAAGTCACTGTTACCGCGGAAGCGCAGGCGAATAATAGGCAACTGCAGTTCAGGGGCAGTCCCTCTATCCGACCCTTCTTCAATCTCAGGTGCTACTTCGTCCTCTTCGGGATCAAGGGTATCAGCTGCTGTTTCTTCAGCACGACTTCTCTCGTAAGCCTCAGGGGAAAGCGCCTCAATCACGAGGTGAATCTCTCCTGACTCCAGGAGAGATTCGGCATTTGTGACTTGTTGCCGCTCAAAACGCACTAGCGCTTGAGAGGTATCAGGGTCGTTGGCTTCGAGTGCTAGGGCCGCTGAGACAATTTCCAGACCCCATTCTGTCTCATCCCCTGACAGAGCATACTCGTAGACCGTGTCCTCTAGTCTTTGTTCCTCAGAGTTCCCGATCCACTGCATTACTAGGATGTAACCCGGCACAATCACGAGGGGCGCGAACACAGAGATCAGGAGGACACGCGCATCTCGCATGAGTCTCTTGATCTCACAACGGAAGAGTGTGCCCAATACAGACGTATTGTCCGACCGCTTAGGACTCACAGGCTAGTCCTAGGTTCTCCTGGGCTGGCCATTGCCTTCGCGCTCTGATCTTCAGCTTGCATTACTTCGTGGACAAAAACGTCTTCGAGATAATGTTTCCCAGTGGCCTGCCTATGCTCTTCAAGCGTTCCCAGTGCAAGGATCCGGCCCTGATGGATGATCCCGATACGATCACACAGCTTCTCTGCCTCGCTCATGATGTGCGTGGAGAAAATGATCACCTTCCCCTCATCCCGGAGTTCGTGGACCACATTCTGCATCTCTAGTGCGGCCATCACATCCAGGCCCACCGTGGGCTCATCGAAAATGAGGATGGGAGGATCGTGCACGATGGTTCGAGCAATCGAGATCTTTTGTTTCATACCGCTGGATAATTTTCCCACCCGGGCTCCCGCGTACTCACCGATACCGAATCGGTCGATGAGCTCCTCGACGCGCTGAGCTACTTGGTTGGCAGGATACCCGTTGATACGGGCGAAGAACTCTAGTGTTTCCCGACCGGTCAGGCGTGGATACAGAGCGGTAGAAGCCGAATAGAAACCAAGACTTCGCCGAACGGCCTCGGGGTCGGCAAGTACATCGTATCCGTTCAGGGACGCGCTACCTCCGGTAGGCTTCAGGATCGTCGCCAACATTCGGAGTGTTGTTGTTTTTCCGGCTCCATTGGCTCCTAAGAGGCCAAAAACCTCACCGGGCTGACAGTCAAAATCGATACCGTCGACGGCACGAACCTCTCCACGGGACTCGTCCCAGAATGACTTCTGGAGTCCTTCGACCTTTACGTTAGCGATTGCCATTCTCTATGCCTGTTTGCTTTGGTGTCGAAGACACTTGAGTTCTCATTTCAGACCCTCCGAGCTGTTCCGGCCAAGTCTCGAGCGAGATGACGATTTGAATATCTTGCTAAATTTCGAGAATCTCCCATCCGGCGAGAGCAGGATAAAATCCTCTGTCTTGAGCAATACCCGAGCGATAAGCAGACACGCGGTCACCATCGCCAGTAAGACTGCTAGCGTTTCCGCGATGAGAGGCCACAAGAAAACCCCGTTGATCGCATCCCGGATCATCATGGCAGCGTTGGCCACAGGAATGGCGGCAGTGAGAGGCGTGAGGGTCTGATCGGTCTGCTGACCCATCAGAATAGGCATCATAGCCAACAAGAAAACTGGACCGACCATGGCTTGGCCGTCCTTAAACGTTCTTGCAAAAGCAGCGAGAATCATCATGGCAGCTGCGAAAAACAGTGCTAAAGCGATGGCCGCCACAATCATCACCGGGAGCGCCAAGAACGGAAGGCTGAACTGGAATGCATTTGCAGATTCACCCAGGTCCATGAGTAATGGCCCCATGATCACGCCCATCGATGCAAACATGGCAATCACGTTTAGCACGCCCGCCAAAATCCCCAGTGTAGCTACATAGAAATACTTCGATGTGACCACGCTCAGGCGTGATGCCGAGACAGTCATTAGCGTTTCCCAGGTCGAGCGTTCCCGCTCCCCGGCTGTACTGTCTATGGCCGGCATCAGGCAGCCCATAGCAATCATTATGACCAGAAACATCGGGATCATGAATCCCATAAGTAACGTGCCGATATCTTCCTCTGTGGAAACATTATCTTGGACAATCTGAAACTGCTCGCGGTCAGTTTCCGGTATACCGAGAGCTGACGCCTGCTGGGTTAGCCACTCACTGCGATAGTCAGCGATCGCGCTCTCTACCCGAGCACTAGCCTGGCTGCTTCGATTAATGGCGCGATCGTAACGGATCAGAACCTGAAAATTGTCTTCTAGCGCTGAACTTTCATCTGTTGGCGGAAGAAACTCGACTAACGCATCCAGGTCACCAGCACGAAGAAGCACCATGGCTGAGTCCTCGCTGATAACATCTTCCTGGATCTCTAGGTTCGTCTGGGCGCCCAAGGTATCTACGAGCGCGGAGTGCTCGGCTGGCGGATCGAGAATCACGAGTCGTGAACTCTCCCGGTCCATTTGGCCTAGAACGAACATGAGCCCGGTCATCATCACCCACATCATGATCGGATACATGAACACGGGCACTAGGATACCATTCATCACGATAGTCCGATCTCGGAACGCCGATCGAAGCTCACGACGATATAAAACCCAGATATCAGACCAGTTCACAGAAATTCCTTCGTGCTAGCGCTACCAAAGAGGCCATACTCATATTGCGTGAGTAGTAGGATGTTAAGCCTCGGAAAGATATGTGTAATCACTGTTATCACACACGGCGGCATGAACTATCGCAGCGAACGGAGCATGAAATGAATAGATGGCTTTTTCCAAGAGTGCTGTTGTTGGCCTTCAGCGTACTCCTCGCTTCCTGTGCGAACTCTTCCCCACCGACTGTTGAGTCGCTATCCGGGGATGGGGAATATCAAGTCATGACGTATACCGACTTCCCAGATGTGCCGGAATTCGGTGATGCAACGATCTACTATCCGCTAGACACTCGTGGATCGATCGGTGGAGTCGCGATCGCACCAGGATATACGGAACGACAAAGCCATATCGAGTGGTGGGGGCCTCTATTGGCATCCCATGGCTATGCAGTGCTCGTGCTGGACACGAACGATAGAAGGGATCGCCCGAATCTCAGGGCAGATGCATTGATTGCGGCCGTGAGAACCCTCAAAGCTGAGAACAGCCGGAACGGCAGTCCTCTGATGGGCAGGATCGATGCCGGGAAAATGGCAGTCATGGGCCACTCCATGGGCGGAGGTGGCACTCTGATCGCAGCGAACGAACATGGGGAGGAAATACAGGCAGCGATTCCCTTCACTCCGTGGGAGCCAGGTGGTCCGTTCGATAATATTACTGCTCCCACACTCATCATTGCCGGCTCTGCTGACCGGATCGCTGGAGTGGATGACCATGCCTGGAGACATTTTCAATCCATCCCAGAATCAACGACTAAAGTCTACATGGAGATCGATGGCGGTAATCACTACATCGCGGACACTGATCGCGGAACCGACCTTGCAACCGTCGGGCGCTACGGGATCGCCTGGTTAAAGCTTTATCTCGATGAAGATGAACGCTATCGGGACTTTATCTATGGCGAATACCAGACGCCTGACGCGGGGAAATTTTCGAGGTACGTAACGAACCCCTGATTCTAGCCGGGCCCACCCCACTTATCTGCGACTATAGCACACCTAGAACTACCCTGGCTCTATGTGCGACCAATCTATTTCCAGTCCTGGAGGACAGGGTTCATAGGTCTTCTCCAGACCAGCTTCAATCCAAGGGCCACAAGCCACGCCCATGTTACGGGTGCCCTGCATAACTAACTCACCGTACTCGTCATAGTTTTCCCAGGGTCCGTGCCAAAATCCCTGCTCAAGGGTTCCGGACATCTTGAGCTGAGGCGTCGCAAGAGCTCCAGTTTCGGTAAGGAAAACAGGGCCGGAATAAGGCTCCATTGTCTCTGGATCCAAGAACTTGATTGGATCAGCACCGCTTGAAATCAGTTCGTTCAGATCCCTGGGTGTCTCCAGAAACAGATCGCGCACATAGCCCTCATACATCATACCCGCGAGGCCGAGGCCAAGGAGAATCAACAGCACGGTCCCACCTACTTTTATGGCCACTAATCAACCTTCGTGTAGATGACAAAGAATTTTTCTTCGAAGAGATCCACTTCACGCGATACCATAAAGCCAGCATTCGCCATCCATTCTGCCACCTGCTGGGGGCTAATCAACATCTGCGGCTGATTACCATGTGGAACACCCGGTTGATTCATATCATAGTCCACCACGACCATACGGCTGCCAGGGGCCATGTATGAGGCAACGGCTAACAGGTAAGACTGACGCTGATCAATGTGATGCAGCACATCATGGAAGAAAGCTACATCTACGTCACGACGAGGCAGGTTTGGGTCTGCAAACTCACCAAGCACGCTCTGGACGTTATCCAACCCTTCTTGTCTAGCTTTCTCATCGATCATGGGAAGGAATCCTTGGTCGACCTCAACCGCTAAAACCGTTCCAGTTGTGCCTACCGCCCTTGCTAGCGGTACCGAGAACACGCCCGTTCCCGCACCGAGATCTGCCACCACCTGCCCCTCCTGGATTTCGATCAAGGAGACGACATTCTCAATTTCCAGGCTCCCTAACCGTCGGCCACTCTCAAGTACTAGTGCCCACTGTTCTGCTGGACGCCCACCGAGTTGGGCATCCAAGGGACCCGAAGCAACCAAAGCCATCAAGGAGACCATGGGAGCGACATTCAAGAATCTAGACATCTGATGAACTCCTTTCCGGTTCCGGCGGTGAGCTCGAGATGGCGAAAATGAGACCACCCAGAAGTACGGTCAACAAACCGAGCACTGACTCAACTGGTCTCCCCTGGAGGGCCCAATACATGACCCAAGCCGATACAGCTAGGAACACTAAAGGGGTGGCAGGATAACCCCAAGCGCGGAACGGACGCTCGATTTCTGGACGGCGGATCCGCAATACAATTACACACGAAACTGCCAGGCTCGAGAACAACGTAAGAGTGAAGCCAGCATATTGCTGGATCTGATCAATTCTGCCCGAGAGAACGATGATTGAAGTCACGATTCCCTGCACAATAAGTGCCGCGACTGGAGCACCCGTTGATCGAGTCTTAGCAAGGAAAGAAAACGGAGTAAAGTCGCGTCCCAGTGCGTAGTATACTCTTGGCCCAGCAAGGGTCATCGCAGAAGCTGAGGCTAGTATAGACGTGCACAATACGATCGTAACTAGACTCACACCCCGTTCACCGAACAGGGTACGTGAGGCCACCAATCCTACTTCCGCCTGTCCGGCCAGCTCATCCACACTCGCACCGTAGAAGTAGACGGCATTTAATCCCAGATATAACACGAGCACGACTACCGTACCCAGAAGCAGAGCACGAGGAAGATCGCGCTGAGGATCCTTCATTTCACCTGCCACATAGCCCGCTGCATTCCAGCCTGTAAAGCAAAACATGACGAAGATCAGTGAGGTGCCAAACGCTGCGAATGTTTCGGTTCGACTCAATTCCTCGAACGTGGCCGACACCGTGGTAAGATTGGCTACGTCTCCACGACCAAAAGATGCCGCCGCAAGTATGATAGCCACGATCCCAGCCACCTTAAAAACTGTTATCAAGTCATTGAAGCTGGTGCCGGAGCGGACCGCACGCAGATGAATCGCAACCAGAAGCCATACTAGGCCCACCGCAATGAGATTACTCAGAGATACCGCACCCGCCGCTGTTGGGTCTTCCGCCAAAAAGGGGAAGAAATGGCTTAGATAAGCAACGAAACTCTTCGTTGCTGCAGCGATGGCTGCTGAGAAACCAGCAACCAGCGAGACAAATGCGCTCATGAACCCCAAAGCTCGACCGTAGGTCTCACGGAGATAGACATACTCCGCCCCAGCCTGGGGCATCATCGCACCTAACTCGGCATAGCAAAGAGCACCCAGTAAGGCGAGAACACCCCCGATCACCCATAGTAGGAATATGATCGGGGGATGTCTGATGTCAGCGGCCTGGAAACCAGTTGTCGTGAAAATCCCAGCGCCAATGATGTTGGCGATCACAAGGGCCGTTGCAGACCTCAGTCTCATGTGCCGTTGCAGCGCACTCTGGATCCCGCGGGTGGGCACAGTCAGGGCTTCTCCAAACTTCCTGTTTTATTCACAACCTAAGATACCAACTGGAAAAGTTATCGTGTCCCTATGGATGCTGCATATTGCAGTAATCGGATAATTTGTCGCGCGATCGCCGTATAATTTTGTAATGATGACTCGCGTCAGCATATCGATTGAGGTATCAATCTGTTGAATGTGGGCTGTTTTTCACCACTCCTATCCCGAGCTTAAACAGTCATGAAATTCTTGCTAAACCCATTGAGCCTGTGGACTGCTCTCATTCTCACTGCGTGTTCAAGTATTGAGAACGACACAGCAACCATAATCCGAACAGCCTTCCACGACTTTAGTGTTGATACAGTCACCGGAGGACTGGTTCACCCGTTTTCGATGGTGTTTACCCCGGAGGGCGATCTTCTGGTCACGGAGCGGCCAGGAAGGCTCCGTATCATCAGGGATGATGTGTTGATTGATGACCCGGTCGCAGGCTTACCAGAAATCCTGGCGATTGGTCAGGGTGCTATGCCACAAGACGGGCGTGAGCAAGCTGGCATGCGAGACCTGATACTTCATCCTGACTTTGCAGAGAATCGACTTCTCTACCTGAGCTATACGAAGCCGGGTGCTGATTCACTAGGAAATATCGCTGTAGTTCGAGGACGTTTCGAGAACGATCGCCTATCCGATGTCGAAGAAGTCTTTCATGCTGACGCATTCGGGAATGGGAGCGATAGAAGCTCACAGTGGGGCGGACGACTCGCTCTCGATGGCAAAGGGTACCTCTTCATCACGATCGGTGATCGACAATGGCCTTCGGAGGGAGATCTATCGGCGCATCCATCTCAGAGCCTCTCTAGCCACAATGGAACCACTATTCGCCTACACGAAGACGGTCGCGTTCCCGAAGACAACCCCTTCGTAGGCCAAGAGGGAGTGCATCCTGAGATTTGGACGTATGGTCATCGAAACGCTCAAGGACTCGCTCTCCATCCTGAAACGGGGGATGTTTGGCTTAACGAACACGGACCACAGGGCGGCGATGAGCTGAACCTGATCCGTCCGGGGCTGAACTACGGATGGCCAATCGTAGGTTTCGGCGTGAACTATCGAACGGGTATCGCCATTCACAGTGCTACCCACCAGGATGGAATGGAGCCTCCCGTACACATCTGGGTTCCATCAATCGGTGTCACCGGTATGCTTTTCTATACAGGTGCTGCTTTCCCTGATTGGCAGGGGGACATGATCGTCGCAAGCCTTAGGGGAGAACAACTGGTTCGTCTCACCTTGGACGGGCAGCAGGTGGTGAGAGAAGAAACGTTAATAAACGGGATCGGACGCATCCGAGATGTTCGACAGGGACCGAACGGCATCATTTATCTAGCAATGGACGGTGACGCGCGAGGCTTCGATGGTGACCCTACCCCAATCGTGCGCTTGATTCCCACTGTGGCACGGTGATGAGCTCCTAATGGTTCACTCGATACGCTACAGATCTCGTGATCCCAAACAGTACCGTTTGGCCAAGCTCTGTTTATGGATCTTAGTGGGCACGCTCGTCCCGACAGTCTCGCTTCATGCCCAAGCAGATTCCTACCCTGCAGCGAACGGAGCATTAAAGATTACGCCATTCGTCGGCGCCGGTGTACAGATCGAGTACTCCGATATGGTAGTTCACGTGGACCCCTGGAGCCGCGGCGACTACTCGGAGGCCCTGCCAGCGGACGTCATTCTGATTACCGACACACCTGCTGATCATCTAGATCCTGATCTGATCCACCGACTGCTGAAGACCAATAGCACGCTCATTGTCCCAGCTTCCCCTGAGGATGCACGAGATGAGGGTGGAGCTAGACGACTCCGCCAAGTAGGCGGAGCACAAGTAATGGAAAATGAGGAGAGATTAGAAATCGAATTGGATGGTAACACGGTGATAGTAGAATCGGTTGCGATGTATGACCTGATTCCGGGAGAGCCCTTTCATGCGAAGGGTGAAGGGAACGGATACATCGTTACTATGGGAGGACTAAGAATCTATCTCGCAGGTGTCACTGAGTGCACCATCGAAATGCAGGCTGTTGAAGACATCGATATTGCTTTCGTTCCAATGAACCTACCGAATGGTAGAATGCCACCTGCACGAGCTGCTGAGTGCGTTAAGATCATCGAGCCCAATGTTGTCTACCCGTATCATTATAGAGAGCAGCCGATTGAGGTCTTTATTGAGGCTCTGCGAAACCACCCGACAGAAGTACGAGTAAGAGACTGGTATCCAGGAACATAATCGCGCGCCTCAACTCGTATCTGGCGAGGACGCCTTTCCCTAGAAAGGATTCGTTGCGAACACCGAGAATTCGGGGATAAAACCGCGAGCATCCACTTTGAGCGCCCCAACAATCGCGTCCGCTATCTCCTTTGGCCGAAGCTTTTTGTCTGAGGGTTCGCGCTCAACACCAGCCTTAGCAGCAAAATCTGTCATTACTTCGCTCGGATTCACCAACATCACCCGCACGTCATGGCGTCGAAGTTCGTCACGCCAACACTCTGTCATACCACGCAAGGCAAATTTTGAGGAGCCGTATGCCGTGCGTCCGCTGCTCCCCTTAAGACTCGAGGTGGAGGAAATGTTGATTAGTTCACCACTGCCCTGTTTGATGAACTGTCTAGCCGCTTCCCTCGACATCAGAAATGTTCCAAACACGTTCGTTTGGTACATGTCTTTCAATTCATCGAGCGTCGTATCCACCAATGGCTTGAACATCCCGTAACCGGCGTTGTTAACCAGAATATCAAGCCGACCATGCTGTTCGATCACAGAACTCACAGTGCGGACAGCATCTGTCTCATTTCCTACATCACCCGCTATCCAGTCCAATCCCAGTTCTTCCGCCGTGTTCTTCAGTACCTCTTCACGGCGTCCTGTGATGGTGACCTTGCATCCCTGGTGCGTCAGTGCTTCGGCAATCGCTCGTCCAATGCCTTCACTGCCACCAGTCACAAGGGCAACTGCATCCCTGAGTTCCATGTAATCTCCCGAGCTAGACGAGGACGAGCCACCAGCCTGAGTAGCCTATAACCAATCCCTTCCAGAAAGCTGTCCCTATCACTGAATAATCTGAGATAACTAGTACTTATTGCTGCAACTCTAACATCGATTCAAGCCAATTTATTATTCCCACGGACTTGGTTACCCAAGGGGATTAGGTCCGTATTTATTGGATCCTTTTCTTCCAGGTGACAAGCTGATGAACACAGTGGTAAATACGAAGAAGAAGAACCAGACAGCGCCTACTCCAAAAGCTAAATCTTCTGAGTAGATCGGAACCTCAGACCATCCTCTAAAAACCACCATGGGTTCGCTAGCACTCCCGAACAGCGCCCATACCACCTGCAATAATGGACCAACCGTCCATAGAACAAATCCAATCCAGCCAGGGAAATTGAGATCATGCAGGCGCTTCACCGCACCAACTGTGAATGGCCAGATCAGTAGGAGAAAAGCACATATGAATAGCAGGCCACCATCACTTACGATCCTGGCTACACCCAGAATAAGCGCAGCTGGGATAAGAAATCTGGTCCAAAAAACAACAACTGGAATCCGGCCCGCAGGAGACCACCAAAGCTTAGTCACCGTAAACGCAACGCCTCTTCAATCGCTACCTCAACCAGCGGGACCATGATCCGATATCCAGCCTCGTTGGGGTGCACACCATCCTCAGAAAGCTCTGATTTTAGGCCCTGTCGCTCGTCCGCCATCACGGTATGGTAGTCCAGATATACTACGTCTCGGTTTGATGAGTATTCCTTAAGCCACGCATTGAGTTCGATAATCTTTCCGGCAGGTTCCAGTCCCGGCCGCCACCTATAATCGTATACCGGCAGCACAGACGAGAGCACAACACTGATATCGTTGGCTTCCGCAAGCTCAACCATCGATATGAGGTTGTCTTCAATCATAGCGAGAGTAGAGGGGCCGGTATTACCAGCGATATCATTCGTTCCCGCGAGGATCACCACAACTGCTGGGTTCAAGGCGATCACGTCCTGGCGAAATCGAACCAGCATCTGCGGTGTAGTCTGTCCGCTAATACCTCTGCCGACATAGGGTTTTCCTGGAAACATCGAGCCGAAATATCCGGCCCATGTATCGGTAATCGAGTTGCCGTAGAAGACAACGCGATGCTCGCCAGGTTCCGGCACACCGAGGCTCTCATTATCAGCACGGTATCGGCCTAAAGATCCCCAGTCATCGCGCAGGGTGTCCTCTTGTCCCTTGAGTGGCACACACAAGGAACTGCTACCTGCAATGAACAACAATACAATGGAATAGAGGGCTTTCACCGGTGAGTGAATCCTTTGATCAATATTCTCTCTCTATATGATAGAGCTTGTTGTAGATGACCCAC
>CAWVZF010000010.1:0-40765 GCA_963934665.1 uncultured bacterium
GCGGATTAATGATCTCAGCTCCTGAGTCCTGAAAAGCACCAATAAATTTCTTCTCTACGAGATTGATACCCTCCATCACTCCTTCCACAGTCACGGTATCCATCTCTAGTTCAGTAACTCGATTCAGATCATCAAGAATGTCGAGGAATGAACAAAGGATGTCGGCTTGCGCTCTAGACCAGGACTCTAGCCGCTCCTGCTCGTTGCGCCGTTTGAAGTTGTTAAACTCAGCAGCAAGTCGTAAATGACGATCCTTTAGATCCTCAAAGTCTTCAAGGACTTGAGTGAGTTCCTGCACCTTTGTTTCTACAGTCTCATCTTCGTTCGAAACTTCTTCGACCGACTCAAGATCCTCTTCCTGTGATATTCCTTCCGTCATCATCCTACCTTCTGGATCGGGGTTAGAACGGAACGATTTATAATTTACAACGGACACCGCCGTCCGTTCAGTGCTTGGCCTCGAATTCTCATAAAGTTCGTAACAGCATCGCGAGCGCCACTTGAGCTGCCCTTTCCCTTACAGCATCACGATCTCCTAGAAAATCAACGGAACGCGCCTTCTCTTTACCATTGAGTACAACGGCAAAGCATACCCTGCCTACTGGCTTCTCCTTGGTTCCCCCACCAGGGCCTGCAACACCCGTCACGGCCAATCCCACATCAGACCCCAAGCGTTTGGAAGCCCCCAAAGCCATCTGAACAGCAACGACCTCTGAGACCGCACCAAATCGGGACAAGTCCTGCTGGCTCACATCAAGAGCAGAAATTTTGACCGAGTCATCATATGCGATCACTCCACCAATGAAGGAAGCAGACGCACCCGGGAAGTCGGTTAAGCGCTTAGCGATGAGACCACCAGTGCAACTCTCTGCCACTGCTAACATCAAACCTAGACCCTTGAGAGCTTCCAACACCGGTTCGACAATGTCACCACTTGTCGCGTGGTAACGCCAACGTGCAATCCGAGCATCCAATTCTTCCTCAGCCCTATCAAGTGAAGCCTTCGCTTCCTCTGTTGAGGCCGAACGGGCCGTTATCCTAAGATCCACACCCCTCAGATCCGGTAGATATGCGATCGAAACCTCCTTCATTGTGCTTACAAAAGCTGGGTCTGAGTTGATCGCATCTTCAATTATTTCTGCTAGACGCGACTCCGGAACTCCAGTTGTGTGAAGCATCCTATGATGAACTTGGGCTATTCTATCCCCAAGCCATTCTTCCAGAAGAGTGTTTAAATCACCGAGAAAGATTCCATGCAACTCCCGCGGGACACCAGGTAACATCACTACAAGTGTCGAGTCTTCTTCAAAAGCAAGCCCCGGTGCGGTTCCATTTGGGTTGTTAAGGACTATTGCTCCCTCAGGCACTTCAACCTGAGAAAGGTTAGTCTCGGGAAACTCCCGGTAACCGTGTGCACGGAACCGGGCTTTGAGATCGGCAAGCAACCTTTCATTAGACCGGAGTGGGCGCTCAAACAAGTCCGCAACGGCATTTCTGGTGATATCGTCCTCGGTTGGACCCAGTCCGCCGGAAATGAGCACGACATCAGTAGAGCGGGTTGCCGTCCTCACTACCTCCTGGATGTTGGTTCGGTTATCCCCGACCGTATATCCGTGAGAAACGACGATGCCTTTTTCTGCCAGTGCACGGCCCAACCAAGCTGCGTTGGTATTGATAGTCTCACCAAATAAGAGCTCGTTCCCAACGCTAACGATTGCGGCGCGCGCAAGTTCACCGGTCATGTAACACGCTCTCACCAGAGCTCAACGAATCCAGGAGAATCCTAGCTATTGAGACCCACCAAGGCCCGATAGGACCACAGGTAGTCCAACATAGAGTAAATGGTCATTAGAATAGCTAAGGGGAGTGTTACACCACTCCATACCAGAAAAAACACTTCGGACCAGGCCCAACCAACTCCATCCCACACTTGAGTTGTCGCGAGCACGTTAAGCGGATACCACAAAAGCAGTCCACCCGCAAATAGAAACTGCAGAAGTGTCTTCCGTTTCCCCGATTTTCCTGCTGCGATGATGATTCCTCGTCTAGCTCCGTAGCTCCGAAAAAGGGTGATCAAGGCCTCTCTACCAAAAATTACAATCAGTACCCAACCTGGCAGTGCCCCCCAAATAGGAATGTCTTCAGATCCAAAACCCCTATTAGAGATTAAGAAAATAGGAACGAATGTCGACACAAGCAGAAATTTGTCAGCAATAGGGTCGAGCAACTTCCCGAGGTCTGTAACGAGATCATAGCGTCGAGCGATATAGCCATCCAAAGCATCTGATAGGGCTGCTATTACAAAAATCACAAAAGCTGCAAATCTCAGACCCACGTCCTCCGACTGTGTGGTAAAGAAAATGACTGGGCATGCTACTATCCGTGAGAGCGTGATAAACACGGGCAGGGTGAGGAAGTTTTTGGGCAAGGGGCGCTCCCCACGCAATAAATGACTAGAGCGGCCGGAAATTCGGGTCCACTGCGGTATGAGGCAAGATCACTTTCTTCACACAGTTTCCAGCTCGGGCTCCGAAATCAATTTCACTACCTCTCCTTCCATACGTGCCACGATTGAGACGGCCCGTTCACGGAGGAGACCGTTAGGTTCCCAAGCAATGAAGTCCCGAAGTAAGTTGACTGCATCCACCGACGCTGGGGCCCTTGATATATGGCCTAGAGCAGCTAGGCGACGGATTCCACTTCCACTGAATAAATCTCTCTGCCTCCGGGTAATCTGATCACGAATAATTAGTGCTGTTAATGCACCGAAACCCGCTGCAATAAGCACGGTAATACCCGCTCTTCGAATCCTTTTGTTCACAACTCCATCTCTCTTCGCCCTGCCAGCGCCTGGGCAATCGTATTTCCATCTATATACTCCAAATCACCACCCACCGGGATACCTCGGGCTAAACGGGTCACACTAGGACCTAGGGGCCGAATTTCCTGCTCCAAATACACAGCAGTGGCTTCACCTTCAACACTTGCATTTGTAGCCAATATAACTTCCATGACTTCACCGTTAGAACACTTAATCCGTTCCAATAAGCCTTTGATATTCAACTCGTCCGGCCCCACACCATCTAGCGGTGAGAGTCTACCACCCAGAACATGGAAAACACCCCTATATTGGCCGGTCCGCTCAATCGAACCAACTTCATATGCTTCTTCCACCACACAGATTATGGAGTGATCTCGCCTTGGATCTGAGCATACCTGGCAATGCTCCTCCTCCGAAAAGTTGCCGCAAACACCGCAGGGGCGAATCCTTTCAGCTAGTTCAAGAACCAGCTTAGAGAGCCTCTGAATATCATGTTTCGACCCCTTCATAAGGTAGTGAACGAGACGCAATGCCGTTTTTGGTCCAATGCCTGGAAGTCGGCCTAGTTCTCTGCTGAGTTGATCGATAACCGACATAGCCCAGTGCCCTTTCGAGACCAGATCAGAAGAGTTTTGGTAGACCTGGAATATTCATTGGAAAGCCTCCGGCGGCCTTCTTCATCTTGCGTTGGTATACGGATTGAGCTTTGTCCTGTGCGTCACTCAATGCTCCCAAAACAAGATCCTCTAGCATCTCCACGTCACTCGGATCCACACAAGTAGGATCAATTTTTACCAGTTTCACCGAGCCCTTCCCGTCTACTGTCACCCTTACCATCCCTCCACCCGAAGACGAAGTTATCCTTTCTTGTTCGAGAGAGTCCTGGAGACCCTTCATTTTTTCCTGCATTTGCTGACCTAACTGCATCAGCTGCTTAAGATTATCCATATGTCCTAGACAGGATTGGGCGGCTAATTAACGGCAACTTAGTCCATCAACTCAAGATCGAGTTCTTCTACAGCTCTTCCAAGTCGTGGTTCCTGTTGCAATAACTCTCTCAAGGTATCCTCACGCACTGATTTTTCTGTAATACGCTCAGTATTTAAAGGCTCTGTTTTGATATCAGCGATAACTATATCTGGAGCCCGCTTAAGGTAGGACGCAACCCCTTTTCTGATCTCTAACATGACCCCGGGTTCCTTGATCTTCCTGGCCCCAGGGCCCGGTAAGATAGTGACCTCAAGTCTACCATCTGATAATTCTCTTACCTTTGCTGATTTCAAGAACCCGCTCAACCCAAGGGGAATATTATTCCCTGATTCCAACCATCTCATCCAAGCTTCCTCAACATCATCTGATGGGGTAATCCCATTCGAGACATTCTCAGTTGAGCCACGTTGAGTGTGTTTCTCTAATTCCACATCTGGCTCAGGAACATCACTTGCCGCTCCTTTGTCAATCTGCTTTGATTGTCCCGAATCCTCACCGCCTTCTCCAGCTTTTCCTAGACCACCTCCTGATGGAGGAACTCCTCCAAGAGCCTTGATCAACTCCTCTAAAGCAACTGTTCTGTCCATGTAGCTCAAGCGCAGCAAGAGCATTTCAATCAACACTCGAGGATTAGAACTGCGTCTGAGACTACCTTGGCCCTCAAGTTCAGCTACAACACTAAGCATTCGAACGATGTCTTCCGGCTCAAAACGAACTGATTGCTCTAAAAGTTTATCCCTAAGATGACTTGGCAGGTGAACCTCTGTGTCAGGCGCTAAACGCAGCCGAAGGAGAGTACGTAAAATATCGAGGAGACCGTGGTAGAATTCGACTAGGTCATACCCCTCATTAGCTAATTTTTCAATTAAGAGAAATACTTCTGAGTGCTTACCCTCTGAAAAGATGTCGAGGAGTTCAAGGTATCGCTCCTCCTCGACAAGACCCATCACCTTTCTCACCGATTCAGTTTCGACTTTACCCCCGGTGAGTGAAATGACTTGATCTAACAGTGACAGAGCGTCGCGCATCCCACCATCAGCCTTCCGTGCAATTAGTCGGAGTGCCTCGTCTGTTGCCTCAGAATCCTCTTGTTGCACAACGGTGACTAATCGCGACAGAATATGATCAACTCCTATACGTCTGAAGTCGAAGCGTTGGCACCGTGAGAGAATGGGGGCAGCCGACTGTTCTATCTTTTGAGGTTCGGTCGTTGCGAAAATGAAAACTACACTCGCTGGAGGCTCCTCAAGTATCTTGAGCAAAGCATTCCATGCCTCCCGAGTAAGCATGTGCGCCTCATCCACGATGTACACCTTGAAGCGCCCCTCTGCGGAAGGAGCGTACATCGCTCGTTCTCGTAGATCCCGTGCGTCGTCTACACCGCGGTTTGATGCCGCGTCAATTTCAATGACATCGAGAGCAGTTTGACCACCCCAAATTCGTGTACAATCATCACAGGTGCCACAAGGCTCACCGTCCTCACTCCGTTTTGCACAATTCAGGGCCATAGCAAGGACCCGCGCCAGCGTGGTCTTGCCGACCCCTCGAGGTCCACAGAACAAGTACGCATGCCCGACCCGACCACCACATACCGCCCGACGGAGTGTTTCCGACACATGTTCCTGGGTCGTCACGTCCGCAAATGACTTCGGACGATATTTTCTGGCTAAAGCATTGTAAGACAATAGTTTATACTTATGATAGAGTCGTTCCCACCAGAGCTAATCGGAGTTCTCCCAGTCCTTAAAGAAGAAACAAGAATAGTACTTTAAGGGACCCACAACACCGATCACCGCACTTACCGCTAATCCTTGCAGCATGCTACCGGGATTCCCGAGCTTTTACCCCATAGGCTTGGCGTAAACCGGAAGCTACTTCAAGAGTAGTGCTATACACTACCTAGTCAATCAAAAGGGATTTACTGGAGGGTGGGTGTGAAGTTCCGTCCTATCGCACGCGCGATCACCTTTACCTCATCTACTAACTTTGCGAACTGGTCCGGATAAAGGGATTGCGCTCCATCTGACATCGCTTTTGGAGGGTCAGAATGAACTTCTACGATAAGCCCATCAGCACCGGCCGCTACTGCAGCTCTACCCATTGGAGTGACTTTAGAACGAATCCCGGTCCCATGGCTAGGGTCAGCAATTATGGGCAGGTGGGAAAGAGATTTTACGACTGGAATCGCGGCCAGGTCGAAGAGGTTCCGTGTGTGAGTATCAAAGCTACGTATCCCTCGTTCGCATAAGATTACATCAGGATTCCCTTCAGCCAGAATGTACTCTGCGGCAAGAAGTAATTCATCAATCGTGGCGGACATTCCACGCTTCAAAAGAACGGGCTTCCCTGCCCTCCCTGCTCTACGCAGAAGTGCATAATTTTGCATGTTACGCGCGCCGATTTGAACAATGTCAGCGTATTTGACAACTAGATCTACTCCATCCGGATCCAGGGCCTCTGTCACAACCGCAAGCCCTGTCTCTTCTCTCGCACGGGCCAGGAACTCCAGGCCCTGTAACCCAAGTCCCTGAAAAGAGTAGGGTGAACTGCGTGGTTTGAATGCACCTCCACGCAGAACTGTCGCACCAATGTCTTTGACCCTATGAGCTATATCCAAAATATCCCGTTCATTTTCAACCGAGCACGGGCCAGCCATTAGGACAAGATCTGAACCACCAATCTTCGTTCCGTTCGGGAGCGATACTACCGTATTCTCATCCTGCCATTCCCTAGACACCTGTTTATAGGGCTGGGTAACAGGAATAAGTTCAAGCACTCCCTCAAGACCTGCGAGTCTATCTGAAGGAATTCCACCATCGTTTCCTATGATTCCTATGGCAGTGCGTTGTCCTCCTGGTATGGGCGTAGCATCGTAGCCCATCTCCTTGATTACTCCCACAACCGTGTGGATCTGCTCAGCAGACGCATTATTTTTCATCACGATAAGCATGGGAGCTTCCCTTATAGTTTTCGAAACTCTGGGGCTTGAGGCCCAGTTCTTAACGAAATCCTGGTCTTGGATTCGTGAACCTGGGAAGTCAGAACATGGACTCCAGGCTCAGTCTACCCACCAGGCTTGATTCTATAATTAGCACTACTGACCCATATACACCTATAAGGTCATACAGCAGGAAGTAAACGTGTATACCATGAATCGGCTATGGCTCGGAAGAAGTCCCTGCAGCCTGTAGAGCATCTTCAAGCTTAACACCCACAATAGTGCTAATGCCTGGTTCCTCCATGGTCACACCGTAAATCCAGTCGGCAGCCTCGATGGTGCGGGGATTGTGCGTGATAACTACAAACTGGCTATCGGCCTTGAAGTCATCTAAGAGTTTGATAAATCGACCAATATTGTTTTCATCAAGTGGAGCATCTACTTCATCCAGAACACAGAACGGACTCGGTTTAACAAGGTAGATTCCAAAAAGAAGTGAGAGCGCAGTCAAAGCCCGCTCTCCTCCAGAAAGAAGATCTATTCGCTGTGTCCGTTTCCCCCTTGGGGATGCATGGATTTCGATCGGGGACTCTAGCGGGTCATCTGTTACCTGCAGCCAGATGTCTGCCTCACCACCCTCGAACAATCTCAGGAATGTTTTTCGGAAGTGTTCACGAATCTCATCAAAAGTGGACATAAAGAGATCCGTAGCGGTTGCGTTAATCTCACGGATCGCCGAACGAAGATCATCACGGGCTTCGAATAGATCGTCCCTCTGCTCAACCAAGAACGCGAGGCGCTCACTCTCTTCTTCATGCTCTTCTACTGCAAGCATGTTCACAGGACCTAATCTCTCTAGTTTTAGTACGATTTCCTTGAGTTCTGCCTCAAGTTCATCCTGATCACCTTCAACTAGCTTAGCTTCTTCAAGGAGAGCATCCAGCGACCGTCCCCACTCAGTCTCTAAACGCTCTCGAATCCGGCCTATGCGACCATCGAGTTCTTGATGCTCCAACTCTAGTGTATGCCGACGATCTGAAGCTGCGCGTTCAACTGTCCGAGCCTCTCGAAGGCGTTTCTCAGATGTGCCAAGAGCTTCCTCTAAGCCCTCTAGGATCTTGTCCTTGTCCCTAACTTCACCCTCAGCAACGCTACGCTCATTAAATAAGCGTTCCGTGGCGCTATCACCTTCTGATCGGATCTTACGGGCCTCTGCCTGATCCTCCCTCAACTGACTTTCCTCTTCATCTAAAGCGCTGACCCGGCCTTCAGCTTGGTCACGCGCCTGACCAATTGTCTCATGGCGCTCATTTAAGCGTGTCACATCTCCTTCTAAACGAGCAACATCTACAGCCAGAGCAGCTTCTTCAGATCGAGCTTTTTCCCATTCATCTTGAGCTAACTGTAGAACCTCTTTTGCTTGCTCACGCTTTTCGCTGAGGCCTTCCTCCTGCTCCAATAGAATACCCCTATCAGCTCTTGCTTCCTGGGCTCTTTCAACCACACGTGCATGTGCCGTGTTAGTGGCGCCTATCTCACGTGCAAGATCAGCCTGAAAACGGTGCATCCGGCTTTGCTCACCTGATTGTGTTTCTCCCTCAACTCTCATCTTGTGAAGGGCATCCTCCGCCTCATGCATTTCTAGTCTAGAGGAAACCACCATTTCTTCAGCGTCAGAAAGTTTGCCGTCTTGAGCCTCACGCTTCCTACACGCCGACTCTTCCTCTTGCAGCCGGAGATCAAGTGCCTCCCTTATCCTCAGTAGTTCTTCCTTCCGTTCCAATATTCCTGAGCCACCTGAAGGATTACCGATTCGCACCACACCATTCGCGGTTGTAAGGCATGCACCGTCGACCCCCTGGGGAATCTGAACGCCATTGAGAAGGGCCTTAACCCAAGGTGCTCCCTCACCACTAGTGTTGATTTGTGAGAGAAGCCCATCGCTTTTCTGCATTCTGGATTCCGGAACCATGTCCAATGGCAGGACTATTAGGCCCCCTCCTCCTTTCCAGCTTTGGATGAACCAGTGGAGAATGCTATCTACCGTCGCACTCTCATTCACGACGATCGCCCGTGCGAATGTACCCAAGTGGGACTCAAGAGAAGGGGTTATTTCAGCAGACGCTTGGATATAGTCTGCTAAGGTTCCTAGTACGCCTGGAATCCCTGACTCAAGCACGGCCTGCACCACAGGTTCAATGCCTTCCTGGTCACGTTCAAGTAACTCCAAAGCAGAAAGACGAGCCCTAAGCTCCATCACAAGATCAGTGGACACGCGCTCTACCCGGCGGGCATCATCCAACTCCCTCCGAACTGCCGAGACATCAGTGACCTTCTGCTCTACACGAGCTGTCGCAACCTCCAGCTCCTTTAAGGATTCTTCGAGCCTCCCCTCAAACAAATCACTTTGTGCCTGTAATTCGGAGAATGTTTCATCGGTAGCGTCCAACTCTTTCGAAACTCGAGCCAATCTTTTCTTTAATTCATCAGCCTGGGCGTCGGAAGCTTCAGTATCCCCCTCTAATTGAGCTCCTCGACGCACCAGATCACGCTCTTCCGCCTCTGCTTCCTCAAGATCTTTTCGAGCAGCAGACATGTCGTCATGGAGTTTCTCAACTCTAGTTCTCCGGTCATCCGCGAGTTTTTGAATATCCTCAAGCTCCTCGAGCGCCTGGTCCTGCTTGCCAGTCAACACCCGCTCATCACGCTTAAGCGCTTCGGCCTGGAGTCGTGCTTGAGCACGTTCTTCATCGATTTGTGCCAAACGACGACCTGCATAAGCTGCCCGCTCATCTGCAACAGCAAGATCCCGCTCCCAGCGAACTAACTGTTCTCTTACTTTCTCGAGGGTCATAGCTGCCTTTGTACGTTCCTTCTCGGCCTCAACTTCCCGAAGGCGCATAGACTCGTACTCGGCCTCTGCCGTATGCAGTTCCACAACGGTACGCCCGCCAGATTTGGCATCTGCATCCAGCGACTCTTGTACACCTGTTAAACGCTCTCGCAAGAGATCTAATTGACGCCGAACAACAGCAACTTCCACATCTAATCGACGCTGCCGATACTCAAGATAGCGTTCAGCTTTCCCCTTTTGCCGAGCCAAGGAACGCACCTTAGTCTGCACTTCAGAGATAACGTCCTCGAGCCGCTGGACGTCTATTTCAGCTCTCTCAAGCCTGCGAGTTGCAGCTTTCCGACGATCCTTGTACTTACCAACCCCTGCGGCTTCTTCAAACAAAGCCCGCCGCTCCTCAGCACGATCCGAAAGAATCGAGTCGATCATTCGATTTTCTATGATCGAGTAGGCATTTGCCCCGAGTCCTGTGTCTCTGCAAAGGTCAACGACGTCGCGTAAACGACATGCAGATCGGTTAATGGAGTACTCACTGCCACCATCCCTGAAGACCTGTCGCCCAACCTCTACTTCTTCAAATGGGATCGGTAGTAATCCATCCTCATTGGTAACCGTAAGAGATACTGACCCACGATTCACCGGCCTTCTAGCAACGGTCCCCTGAAAGATCACCTCTTCCATCTTCGCGCCACGGATAGCGGTTGGGCGCTGTTCACCGAGAACCCAACGGATCGCATCACTAATGTTCGATTTTCCACATCCGTTTGGGCCGACCACGGCAGTAATTCCATCATGGAACTCAATGGTCGTTGCGTCCGCGAAGGACTTGAACCCGTGAACTCGAAGTGAGCGAAGCTTCATTCAGTATCTTGTAGGAGTTTTCAACAGATACGGACTACAGATACAACTGGGATAAAGCCTTACTAGCCACAAGACAGTCACTGTGCCTAGAAGGCACAGAAGCCGCAGCCCTTTTATATCTAATACAGAGCAGCAACTGGATCATGATCAATGGAGCATAAGACACTTCAGATAAGACCCCGATGCCAATGCCGTGAGGCCTAAAAAGTTAGAACCGTGGGTGCTTCTTGCAAACCCCAGAACATTTGAAAAGTAGCGCTGTATATGGCTTCAGAATGTTCGGAAAAATATGTGTTAATGTTTAGGGTCGAAGCACTACGATTCGTGTGAGACATCCCAGCGAGGCGCATCACCCCACAGGTCCTCAAGCTGGTAAAATGTCCGTGCCTCAGGATGCAATACATGGACAACGAAGTCGATATAGTCTAACAAAATCCAACGGCCTCCTCGTATCCCTTCCACATGGCCTGGACGGAGACCCCCTACTTTTAGTTCTTCAACTACGTGTTCCGCGATTGCCCTGACCTGCACATCTGAAGTTCCACTAGCCAAGACAAAGAAGTCTGTAGCCGTAGAGATCCCCCTGAGATCAAGCACGACAAGCTCGTGCGCCTTAAGCTCGACCGCCAAGTCGAGGGCTCGGGCAACATCACTAGGAAAGTCCACTAAGGCTTCCAAGGTCTTGAGCAGGCTGCAGAAATGGACACTCTAATGCTGGGGCTCACTCACTTTCAACATGCACCTCGATATGGGCTTCAACCTCCCCATGGAGATTGAGTGGGACCTCCCACACACCTAGCATTTTGATTGGCTCGTCTAGTAAAATTGCTCGCCGGTTAAGCTCAAAATCCATGCCGGACTCATTGATACGATCGGCGATGTCAGCGCTAGTAACAGACCCGAACAATTTTCCATCATCTCCAGCACGGGCATGGAAGGTGATAGGAGAAATCGCTTCAAGCTGAGAAGCTCTTCGACCTGCTTCGAGGAAGTCGCGTTTGGACCTCTCCTCTGACTGAGTCTGCTCTTGTTCAAGTTTCTCTATGTTCGCTTGGGTCGCAGTATACGCGAGCCCCTGAGGAATCAAATAATTCCTTCCGAATCCGGGCTTAACCTTGATCACCTCTCCAGCCTCACCAAGGTTTTCAACGGATTGTTTCAAAATCAGCTTCATCATTCCTCCAGAGGGTCTAGCGCGTGGCTAACTGTTCCGAGCGCTTCCGAAAATCTAAATAGATATCGGCAATTCCGATTAGAACCGCACCACCCAGTACTATTGGAGGAACGATAACCAAACCGAAAATCGTCATCGCGTAACCAAGGATCGATAATCCCCCAGTTATGAATACAATGACAGCCGCACCGCGCACGGCGCAGAGTGCACCGATGAACACTACTGCATTAGATCCTACACGCTGTAGTGGTTCACTCCATCGAGTGAATAGCAAGAAAAGCCCAACTACAAGCATCCAAATAAGATGATCATTAAAACGGAAGTTCTTAACCGATCCAAGTGCCTCTTCACTCTGTCCAGAGAAAAATTTGAAGAGCCACCAAGAAAGTAGAAGTGCACTCATCGAAGCGAGAGCGGTCAAAGCTGGAAATACCAGAATCTGTATCTCCGCAGTCTGATAAAGAGCTGTGACCAAAGCAGGGGCCAACCCTTCACTACCAGCAAGTGCAATTACTTGGGCAACCGTAGCCCTGACCCGATCAGATATTACCCAATCCACAACGTTCCAGGTACCAGACATTAAGGTCATCAGTATTGCCGCAATCACCAAAGTCCCGAAGACGGCTTCAAGCGCTCGATCTGAGACCTTTATTTTCGGACGAACTATAGACAGTCCGACAAAGCAACCTCCCAGTAGTAAGGCCCATCCGCGCTCTAGGTACCACATGCCATCATATGGACCAATCATCACAATGATTAGGGCAATCAGGATGGTGCCTAGAATCGAATAGCTGAGCAATGCGCTTGTCCCCACGAGCAAAAGAAATGGGACTGCCACCAACACCGATGGCCGCGCGGTAGACGTTAAAAGCACGAATATGAATAGCACGCCAGCACGCAGCCAATCACTTTTCCGGAAGACTGATGCCCTCCGCGTCAGATCCGGCATAAAGGCAGGCTACCCCTGATGGCTACGTGTGTAAGGCAGCAAAGCCAGATAGCGTGCGCGCTTCACTGCTCGTCCTAATTGCCTCTGGAATGCAGCGGTCACCTTCGTCGTGCGCTTAGGCAGAATCTTACCCTGTTCAGTAACGAAATTGGAAAGGGTTCCTACATCTTTGTAGTTCAAGGCGATAATTGGAGGTCCTTCCATACGTTGTCGGCGCCCCCGTGGTCCCGTGAACTCTGGAGGTCCAGATCTTTGATGCTCAGATTCAGTATCTGTAGCATCTTCCGCCTCACCTAGACCAGCGTCAGTATCGGCCGGAGGCTCTTCCTGATCATCATCGTCTTCGTCTTCATTCTTGACTTTCTTCGGTCGGAGCTCCCCCATGATCGAGTCTCCCCCAATGGGTTCTCCTTCATTGAGAACCAAGAGATAGCGGACGATGTCATCGTCTAGCTTGAGCATCCTTTCGAACTCCGGTAACGCTTCCGGTACCGCAGTAAGGTGGGCTGCCACGTAATAACCTCGTGACAGCTTATTAATTGGATACGCTAGTTGTCTGGTTCCCCAATGATCGATTGCTGAAACTTCACCACCCTTGGAGGTGGCTAGCTGGTGAAGTTGGTCAAGCTTGGCAGTGATGGCGCTCTCTTCAAGCGCGGGGTCGAGAATGTAGACGACCTCGTAAAGTCGCATGATTTGTTCCCTCGGTCCGTAGATTTGTAACGGGCCCCATCGCTTCAACCAATGACATTGCGAGAACGGTTGGCCAACGGAGCGGGATATCTGTCTTTGTACAGATCAGTACTACCCGGAAAACCTAGTTAAATCTTAGTATTCCAGAAAGCATGTGAAGCAATACTAAGTCTTTGGAAGACACATCTTAATTTCCTGCTGCCCTCTGAACTGCAGTGATTAGATAGGGATAACGGGCATAACCCCACCGGGCTTCCTCAACATTCAATCGCTCGCGGTTCGTATGCGCAAAGCCCTCCTCACCAGGAGCGAAACCGATTGTCGGAATCCCGTGGATTCCACAAGACCAACCCCCATCCGTTGCAAACAACCACGGCCGAACGACAGCCTCACCTTCATCTCTTTGTCTACCCACAGCACCCGCTGCACTGGTGACAACAGGGTGCTCTGAGTCCATCAGAAACCCAGGAGTGAACAGGCTCCTCTCCTCTTGGATTCCTGTGTATGTAGTTTGAAGCTCTTTTGCCATGCGCACCTCATAAGACAGCCCTTCGGGTAACAAAGGGATCTGGCGTTTAATCGAGTGCCTGACTCTATCTAGAAGTGAATCGTCGTCGTCATACGGCAAAATCCTCCAATCCAAAGCCAAAACAACCTTGTCCGGGATTACATTTCGACTCTCTGGAAGAACATCCACAGTCGTAGCAATCAAACTAGCAGGCCCAAGTACCGGATCGGCCTCCTGATTTTCACCCAAATCCCTTACTGCGGCCAATACATCCCCCAGCAGGTCTAAGGCATTCCTAGCACGATCAGGTGCGCTTGCATGGCCAGCTAGCCCAGTAAGTACAACTTCAAGCTCAGCACGTCCTCGATGGCCAATGCATATATCTCCGTGTGTCGCCTCACCAATGATCACTACTGCGGGATCGACGTTACCTGACTCTAGGAGCCGCTTCATTCCTAGGCCACCACGTTCCTCAAGAACTGTGTGAGCCACAATGACATCACCGGGAGCTTGTCCAATCATTGAAGCTGCTGCATACGTCTGCAGAGCAAGGGGGCCCTTTATATCCATGGAACCGCGTCCATGTAGAAAACCATCCCGTACTTCGCCACTAAACGGGGGCACCTCCCACTCCGAGTGATCACCCTCGGCAACAACATCTAGATGGCAGTTCAGCATGGCAGGAGGTGCATCTCCTGTTCCCTCGGCAACACCTATGACATTACCCGTATCATCGATGTGAACATCACTTAGACCGAGTACCTCCATTTCCTCCTTGAGCCGAGAGGCAACTTCTCTCTCTTCCCCAGGAAGTCCTGGGATGCCGATCAACTCGCCGGCAAATGCAAGCGCATTCTCAAAACTCGGCTCCTTAGACATTAGCTGAAGAGCGTTTGGATCATGTCTATAACCCATGAAAGTGAATTCCCATCCGCATTAAGTCCGTGCACTTCTACAAACCAAGGAGCAAGTACCAGTGACACTACACTCATGAGCTTTATCAAGATGTTAAGAGACGGCCCTGAGGTGTCCTTAAATGGATCTCCTACAGTATCCCCTACAACAGCAGCCTTGTGAGAATCGGATCCCTTACCACCATATGCTCCGCTCTCGATGTATTTCTTCGCATTATCCCAGGCACCACCCGCATTCGCCATAAAGAGCGCCATAAGCACACCCGTAACCGTGGCACCCGCCAACAAGCCTCCAAGTGCTTCTACGCCTAGCACATAACCAACAATTACTGGAGCAAGGACTGCCGTTATGCCGGGTAAGATCATTTCCCTTAATGCGGCAGTTGTGGAAATATCCACACAACGGGCTGAATCTGGCTTGGCTGTACCTTCCATGATCCCTGGAATTTCCCGGAACTGTCGACGAACCTCGTCAACCATCCCCTGTGCAGCTCGACCTACTGCAGTCATTGTCAGTGCGGCAACAAAAAATGGAAGGCATCCACCGAGGAAGAGGCCAATCACGACCAGTGGATCAAGGATGTTGATCCCGCTTTCCTGTAGACCAACCTTAGATGAGTATGCCGAGAATAGGGCTAGGGCAGTCAGAGCCGCTGATCCTATTGCAAATCCCTTGCCAATCGCGGCCGTTGTGTTTCCGATCGCATCGAGTGAGTCTGTAATCTCTCTAGTCTCTGGACCTAGTCCGCTCATCTCGCTAATCCCACCTGCGTTATCTGCGATTGGTCCGTAGGCATCAACCGACATCGTCACACCGACGGTTGCGAGCATGCCGACCGCCGCTATCCCGATACCGTATAGACCCGCATAGTTAAAGGCGGTCCAAATTGCAGCACAAATGAGGAAAACTGGTAAGACCGCTGATTGCATGCCGACCGCTAGCCCGGTGATCAGATTGGTCGCCGATCCAGTTTGGCTAGCCTCCGCAATCTTCTTAACCGGACCCTCGGCCGTGTAATACTGTGTGACCATACCAATAGCCACACCTGCTAGAGTTCCTGCTAGAATTGCGATCCAGGGCCCGGAGACGGGGAAAGACTGCCCAGCATCAACGTATGTGATTCCCATGCTCTGGACGACGAAATACATAATTCCCAGAAACAGTGCGCCGGCTATCCACGTCGTCCCATGAAGGGCGTGAGATGGATTGCGCTTCTCGAGTGTCTTCATCGCGCCGATGCCAACTAGAGATGCCAAGAGACCGACCATCACTGTAAGGATCGGGAGTGCGACCGCAGCAGTTCGATGCCCCGAAAGAGCAGGCACTGTTGCTCCAATCGCGATCGTCGCAACAATTGAACCTACATACGACTCGAAGATATCAGCACCCATCCCGGCAACGTCACCAACATTGTCCCCCACGTTGTCCGCAATCGTGGCCGGATTCCGCGGATCATCCTCCGGGATACCTGCTTCGACTTTTCCGACGAGATCAGCCCCTACATCCGCAGCTTTCGTATATATACCGCCTCCGACTCGAGCGAAAAGCGCGATAGAGCTCGCACCCATAGCAAAGCCTGAGACAATCTCAGCGAAGGTCGCGTACTCACCATCTACTACTGCTCCGGCACCGAAAACTGCATAGAGTACGCCAAGTCCCAGGAGTCCAAGGGCCGCGACGGCAAGTCCCATCACCGCCCCACCGAAGAACGCAATGCGCAGGGCCTTGCCCTGACCTTCTTGATTAGCCGCTGCTGAGGTACGTGTGTTCGCACGGGTTGCTGCCTTCATACCAAAAAAGCCAGCTGAGACCGAGCTGAGTGCCCCAAAAACATACGCTCCTGCAGGAGTCCACCCAATCGCAAAGCCGAGCAGGACTGCTACCACCAATACAAATCCAGCTATGACTGTGTATTCACGTTTGAGGAATGCCATCGCCCCATCGTGAATCTGTTCACCTAGATCAATCATGGTCTCGGATCCAGCCGGCTGCTTTTTCAAATATCGGTAGATAAAGAATGCTATAACCAAGCCGATAAGACCCAGAAGCCATGCCCATTCAGTTACTACTACAAAGTCGGTCATTGAATCGCTCTTATTGTTACCATGATTTGTGAACTATATCTCATTATTGATTGAAGTGGTTCATTACTGCCTCTGTTCCATCCTCAATCCATGCTTCAACTGCTCCCGTCATGATGGGAAGCAGATCTACCACTATGTCTTCGTCCTCCTGGGGCATACGCGAGAGCACCCAGTCTGCTAAGTCTTGTCCCTCTGGCTTCAAGCCAACTCCAATTCGGAGTCGAGCATATGCGTCGGACTGTAGGACTCCTGATACTGACTTAAGCCCCTTGTGTCCCCCGGATCCTCCCTCTGGTCGACACCTCACTCGTCCCACTTCAAGTGCGGCATCATCCACGACTACCAAGAGGTCTTCTTTGATCCGGAAAGACTCCATTTCACTCAATCGTAGCAAGGACAATCCACTGCGGTTCATATAGGTAGTGGGCTTTACCAGCTGCACATGCGACCCACCCACATCACCCTCAGTGACAAGAGCGCGGTCCTCCTTTTCGAAAGAACCAAAGCCCCAATCATAGGCAAGTCGATCAACAACCCACCACCCTACGTTATGCCTTGTGGCGTCGTATTTAGGACCTGGATTCCCTAGTCCGATCACGATCTTCACGCACATGAGAATAAGCCGGCCCTAATCACCACCTCCATCAGAGTCTTCGGGTGACTCCTCAACCGCTGCAGTATCATCTTCACTTGATAAGGCTTCCTCGTCTGGTATCTCACCCTCAAGCAGTTCATCCTCTTCGACGACAGCCTCCTCAACAACCTTGGGAATCGCCACCGCACAAATAGTTCGCCCTTCGTCAACGGTGATGGTGATGTCCTCATCCAGTTCTAGATCATACACATGGAGGGAATCGTTAATATCAAGCTCAGAAACATCGACCTCGATTAGCTCTGGGATCTTCGATGGGATGCACTTCACTGGAAGTTCATTTAACACCTGCTCAAGCACACCACCGCTATTCTTAACACCAACCGGATCTCCAATTAGACGCAACGGTACTTCAACATCAACCGCAACACCCGCCTGGATGCGGAGGAAGTCCACGTGAATAAGCGAAGATTTGAACGGATGGCTCTGAATCTCGCGCACCAACGTTTGGAAAAGCTCACCCACCCCCTCAACCTTGAGGTCCACAATCGTATTCTCAGTGCTGATCGAATGAAAAAGGTTCTCCGCTTCATGTGTATCTAGCGACAAATGCATGGTACCCAGTTCCCTTCCATACAAGACAGCTGGGACCCGCCCCTCCTGACGTAGCTTTCTCGCTACCCCCTTTCCCGTACCTTCTCGTTTCAGTGCTTTCAGCGTAATAGTCATTCTGGATTCTCGTTCTCCTGATTATCGGCCCCCAGGACTATCCCAGGGCCCTTTCCCTCAGTTTTCCTTCGGAATCTCAAAGAGTTTGCTTACAGATTCGTTCGAATGCACGTGGTGAATTGCTTTAGAGAGCAAGTCAGCTACGGAAAGAATCTCTAATCTGTCAGAGCGCTTTTCCTCTGGAACATTAATCGTATTTGTCACAATCATCCGTTCCAGAGGCGAGTTGGCTAGCCTACTAGGTGCCTCCCCGGAAAGAATCGGATGTGTTGCCGCCGCATAAACTGTCTTAGCACCGCGCTCTTTGAGTGCTTCGACAGCGTTGGCCAACGAACCTCCTGTGTCAACCATATCATCAACAATTAGACAAGTTCGATCCTCAACATCACCAACGATGTTTAATACCTCAGACATGTTTGCCTTCGGCCTGCGTTTATCAATAATTGCAAAGGTCGCTCCAAGACGGCGAGCAAAACCTCTTGCCATCTTTGCCGCTCCGACATCAGGAGCTATGACTACAAGATCTTCGAGTGCGAGATCTCTGAAGTACTTTGTCACCACCGGTGCTGCATAAAGGTGATCAACGGGAATATCAAAGAACCCCTGGATCTGGTGTTGGTGGAAATCAATTGAGATAACGCGATCAGCTCCAGCCGCTACAATAAGGTTCGCAGCGAGCTTAGCACCAATCGAGACCCTGGGTTGGTCTTTCCTATCCTGACGACCATATCCGAAATACGGTATAACGGCCGTGACTCGGGCTGCCGAAGCCCGCTTTGCAGCGTCTAAGAGAAGACACAACTCCATGAAATTATTCGCAGGAGCCGAAGTGGGTTGGATAATAAAAACGTCCCGCCCACGAGCATTGTGGTCTATCCGAACAAAGATCTCACCGTCCGAGAAATCTTGGATCGTCGCTCCCTCTGGCGATTCTCCAAGCTTCTCAGCTATTTCGAGTGCTAACGGAAAATTAGCGCGTCCGCTAAGCAGCAGGAGAGGTCCGTGCCTGTAAGTGTCTTCCATGTGACCGGAGCTAGAATCTGGATCCCTATAGATATCGCTTCACAGCATGCAACGTTAGAAAAACCACTTTGAGTGGTCAACGCTCGTAGTTTACTGAATTTCCAACCTTGATCCTACATCTGACCAACAGATAGTAGATTGCCCTACCGTTCTTGGACACTAAAAACCCGAGCGCTAACTGCATCTGCCCGCCCTACCGTCTTCAAAACCAGACGAACTTCATACTTGCCCGCCTTGAGGTTTGGTAGATCTAGGTTTAGGTAGCGAAATAATGGACCTGGGTTTGGCGGGCCAGGTTCCTCCCACGAGAGCCGAAGCGGCCTTGTGGGTTTTGTGATCCGAAGAAACTCCCCGATCTGGCGGAGCACTCCCCGATTTATCTGACTTACGGAGACTTCAAAGAGCAAAGTCTCCGACCTAAATCCAAGGCCAGAGACCTCCCAAGCAATAGCAAATGTTTGACCTGTTAGGATCTCGGCTTGTTTAAGTGCCTGTGGAAGCGCTGCCTCAAGCAGTTCAGGCTCCTCGGAGGAAGGCCTCAGCATCAGGATGTCAGAAAGCGATGCCACATCCTCTGGCACGGGCCGACTCTCAAACCCCATCCTTAGGCGCCCGGCGCGGCGCTTACTGGGACTCCACGTTTCAGTCGAAAGCACATAGCTCCCCGACGGCACCTCAACTGAGAGGGCACCCTCTGTATCGCCCATTCTTTGAACACTTTTGATCCGTGCCCCGTCTAGTGGTACTAGAAAGATTCCAGCACGATCCAGCATTCCGTCTTGGGTACCCGGGTCAAGCCATGGTATTGGATGGTTATGGCCCACATGCCGAGTCGTATCCTCTGGAAGAAAATGAGTTCCCACCACAACTACTCGGCTACCTCGGGGGAACAATGCAACTTGACCTTCCATCGGAAGAAGGACAGGTGCATATGCTGGTGCATATAAAGAACGAGGGCGCACCACATCTGCCCGCAGATCTTCTGGTGTTGCAAGACTTGGGGTAGTAAGCGCTTTACCAGGAGGCATATAGTCTCTTCCCTCCGGGTGTTTGTGACCAATCACATGTTCGACCGTCGTGAACCCTACATCAGAAGTCCTATCCCATCCCAGTTCCCAACCGTGTCGAATCGTTAGCTCATCAAGATCGTTGCCCCAACTAATTCGGTAGGGGTTCTTCGCCTCTTTACGGATCTTTGCAACGGTCCACCGTGCATAGTGTGAAGTCTTTCGGTCGTTACCCTCAACTAGATAGAGCGGATCCGCGAGCATCCAGAGGTGCTCAAGCAAGTTATCCAAGGATTCAGATGATGTTTCTACCTTCTTTAGCGCATTCTTACCATCATCATCCATAACCCAACGCGGTACACGCCATCTAAGCGACTGCTCATTATCCATTCGGTCTATCGCTATCGAAAAGGCTTGATCGGCCTCGACATATCTTTGCAGTCCATGCAGAGAAAATCCTTCTAAAGCTGCACACCACCACGGCTCTGCAGTCCCACATGAACGAGCCACCTCAAGTGCTTCTTCCCAACGCCGAGCTTCAGAGAGGTACCAAACGCGCTGGCCTAGCAACCAACCGTCACCTGGAAGAAGTGCCTGTATTGAGTCCAATAAGACTAGTAGTTCTTCTCTAAGTTCTTCAGCTTGGACTAATTCGGGACGTGGGTACCAATCCCCCTCGTCGTACCAAGAGCAGAAACGCCCAACTCGCTCATCACAAGCACCACTGGCCGATCCAAGTATGAGAGGAAAGTACCGAATCCTCCGTCGCTCAAAACGAGCTTGGGCTGTCCGGGCAATCCCCTGAGAATCCGATGAGTCAATAACAGCAGCTACAGTATCAATTTCACGGGATACGATCTGCGCCATACTGATCTGAGGAGAGGTAGCACAAATTAATAAAAGCGTGCCGAGCCCCCTGGCAGACAGATATTTGCTCGGCTTCACTAATATCCTGGTTCGTTTTGCTGCGGCTAGAAGTACTACAATTGGCCCGGGTGGATTCGAACCACCACCGCCGGTTCCAAAGACCGGTGTCCTGCCATTAGACCACGGGCCATCATAATCATCCTACCGGAAGCTAGGCCCCAGGTTCAAGGGTTCGCGGACATCGGTGTGAGAAGTGGGTAACTATCCAACGTCCGTGTTCCGAGACAGGGCCAACCAAGCTCTTCCGTAAGGTCGTGTGCATCGGATTCAATGTCACCGCCATTCCTAGTGATGGCAAAGCAAGCAGCGCCACTCCCGGAAAGCAAAACGAGCGGGTAACCTTTCTGCTTCAGGGCACGAAGCGAAGATCGAACTTCAGGGTACAAATCAGCAATCGTAACCTCAAAATCATTGTGTGCTGATGAAATGATCGTGTCCCAGTCCCTTCTTTCTTTAATGAGACTTCGGCCAGTGTGATGTTCATAATCATCCGAAGACCTCCCAAGCATCTCATAAGCCTCACGCGTTGACACGTGCACGGGTGGAAGCACCAGGAGCAGAGCGTGCTCCTCGAGAGGTTGGATCGGCTCGAGTATCTCCCCTCGTCCATGGGCTAGTGCCGTGGTGCTGTCGCACAAGAAAAATGGGACATCCGACCCTATATTAGATGCGATTTTACTCAAGGCTTCGGTATCCAGAATGCCCTCGGTAAGGTAGTCCAACCCTCGAAGCACGGCCGCAGCATCAGACGACCCGCCCCCCAGGCCAGCTCCAGCAGGAATGTGTTTGGTTAGTCCCACATGGATTCCCTCATGTAAACCAGCTGCATCTCGATAAGCAGAGGCCGCACGGTATGCGAGATTCTCCTTTACGGGCCCTGTTTCTAGACCTGTAACTTCAAGGCTGACTTGTCCGAAGTCGTTCAACTCAACAAGTACGTCGTCGCAGTAATCAATGGCCTGAAAGAGAGTCTCGAGTTCATGGAACCCGTCCGCGCGAGGGTGCAAAACCCTCAAGAACAGATTCACCTTTGCAGGAGCAGAAAGGTATACTGTTTGATTCAATGCTCCTCCGTGAAGTCCTCATCTTCGCTTGTGTTTGGATTCGAGGACCTGGCCTGACCAAGTGAGAGACCGAGTGCCCAGGTGTAATACAGTCCAATGATTGTGATCGGGACCCAACCTCCAAAGTGATATCCAAAAGCGAACGCCAGGGAGTCGGCACTATCCACACCGTAAACTGTGCCGATAGCAAAATCTGAGCCCGCGTGAAAGGTGCCAAAAAATCCGGGAGCAGCAGGGAGAGCGACTGCAAAAGCAACTACCCCTGTAGTGAAGATTGCTGAGACAAAACCAGTGTCGATCCCGAATGCCAGCATACCCAACCAAAAAGAGAGAGCATGCCAGGTCCAGAAGACTAGTGTCCAAGAAAAACCGAACAGCAAGAGTCTTGCATCCCGCATGATCTTAATCGAGCTGATAAATGACTCGAGGACTCTGACTGAAGCCGCTCCGATTTTTGGGCTTATTAACTGACCACACCGCTCAGCAATGTTAATCACCGAGCGTGGGGCTACTACGATCAGACAGAGCACTGACGTCACTACTATCACTATCAGTATGGCCAATCTAAGAAGGCCCGCCCCCCAACCTTCTGAAAGCACCTCTATCGAAGGGAATCCGGAGGTATACACGGGAATGATCAGAAATAGGAGGAGAACCACACCATCCATGAAGCGTTCAACAACGAGTGACCCGAAAGCCGCACTCGTAGAGACAGGTTCTAGACGACTGAAGGCATACGCCCTAGCAAGATCTCCGATTCGTGCTGGGAGAAGGTTATTCGCCATAAATGCGATTGAAACACTCGCAAACCTCGATCGGAGTCCTGTATCTGCTTTGACAGGTGTCAAAAGAATCTTCCATCGAAGTGCACGGATGAAGTAACCAAAAGTTGCAACACCAATAGAGGCACTTAGAAGCCAGAGATCAGCCTGAGCAATGTTGGCGACGATGTCCGTTAGCGATTCGCCTCGGAGTACCCACCAGAGAAGTAGAACAGTTACTAGGGCACCTATAAGTGCCATGCCCCAGTGTTTCTTCATGCCCTTGATCGTGCCCGCCTCAAAATCTCGCTCATCTCACGCACAGCATTTTCCATCCCAACCAGTACCGCACGGGCAATCACACTGTGTCCTATATTCAACTCCTCGATCTCTCGTATCTGTGCAACCTGACTTACGTTCTCGTAGGTAAGCCCGTGTCCAGCGTGAACTGCGAGTGCAAGATCCCGGGCAAGGGTAGCTGCACGGCCCAATCTTTCAATCTGCTCTTTCTCTGGCTTCGCCCTCCAAGAGTTGGCGTATTCACCAGTGTGCAGTTCAACGGCGTCGGCCCCTAACTCAGCAGAACATCGTATCGATTCCTCGTCCGGATCGACGAATAGCACAGTCCTTATTCCACTCTCTCCCAAACTACGTATCGCTTCACCGATCTCCGCTCGTTTCGAATCCCTAGAAAGGTCTAGGCCGCCTTCGGTAGTCACCTCCTCTCGGTTTTCGGGTACAAGTGTCACTTGCATGGGCCTGAGTTCGTGTGCGAGTTCGAGGATATCAGAGGCGATAGCAAGCTCGAGATTTACTCCTGTCCGAACAATTTGCATCAAAAGCCGGAGATCTCGATCCTGGATGTGTCGTCGGTCCTCACGTAGATGCACTGTGATTCCATCCACACCGGCAAGTTCAGCGAGAACGGCTGCCCTTACGGGATCCGGTTCATCGGTGCGTCGTGCCTGCCGTACAGTAGCCACGTGGTCTATGTTCAGATAGAAGCGCATTTTTCCAATCAAAGCCTCACATTTAGCTGCTTTATGATCGATTCATATTCGAAAACTATACCTACTATCTTGCTAAATCTCTCTTCTATAGAATGCCTAAAATCTAGTATTTAAAAGCACTTAGCTAGTAATCTATTCAACATGAATGTCCGCACATCCCTTGAGTCTTCCTAGAAATGCGGGCGAGACCCGTGCTGTAATCGAAACCGTCATGTTCTCATCCACTCGATTAACGATCTCGGCCTCTTCATAGATTCTTGAGATCATCCGTCCATTAGACACAGGGATGTGGGCCACAATCTCAACCAACTTAGCCCGAACCCGAGCACCAAGTGTCTCCTTAAGCGCCAGCAATGTGTTCTCATCTTTGGCAGATACAAAAACTGCAGGAGTAGGTTCGATAGCCCGAATTCGTCGACGAAGCGCTTCTTCTTCCGCATGAGTGATAAGATCAACCTTATTGAAAACGAGAACCTTACTGGTCTTCGCTAGGCCAAGTTCAGACAGTACGCCCATCACCACATCATGCTGATCCTCCCAATCCTGCCTAGAAGCATCAATCACATGCAGTAGAACATTGGCTTCCTTCGCTTCTTCCAGCGTGGAATGAAATGAAGCCACCAGATGATGTGGGAGTTTTCGGATGAACCCCACCGTGTCCGTGATTAGCGCCTGGTAACCCTGGCCGAGATCGACGCTACGGGTCGCCGAGTCAAGTGTCGCAAAAAGACGATCTTCGATAAAGAGGTCTGAGCCCGATAAAGAGCTTAAGAGAGAAGATTTTCCAGCGTTTGTATAGCCTACCAACACTGCCTGAAAAGTTCCTTCTCTATGCTGGCGCCGAACCTCTCGAGCTTTCGCAACCTGTCGAAGTTTTGATCTTAGTGTAGAAATACGCTTCCGTATAAGTCTGCGATCGGTCTCGAGCTGAGTCTCCCCGGGACCCCTGAGTCCAATGCCACCCCGAATGCGCGAGAGGTGGATCCACATCCGTCGAAGTCGAGGAAGAAGATACTCAAGTTGTGCTAACTCAACCTGCATTCGAGCCTCACTCGAACGCGCACGCGTAGCAAAAATGTCTAGGATCAATTCAGACCGATCCATAACGCGGACACCGAGAAGCTCTTCGAGGTTTTTCCCCTGAGCGGGTGTGAGTTCCTCGTCAAAGATTACCAAGTCCCCTTCCTGATCAGAGACAAGTTCTTTGAGTTCTGCTGCCTTACCCTCACCCAGGTACACTCTCGGATTAGGCTTAGTGATACGTTGAGTCAAAGATCCTACGACCTCGCCTCCAGCCGTGTCTGTTAATCGTGCGAGTTCCTCTAGATGGTTTTCTACTAGAGCAGGATCAACGGCTTGACGGGGTGGTGCCCCAACCAGTATTGCCCTATCCACAGGCACACGCATGTCGATCAACTGAGTCGGTATCCCACTATCCTCCGGATATCTGTATTCGTGGGATGTATTGCTCAGTCAGAAATGACTGGGAAGCAACGTGTTTGAATGATGTCAATATACTCGTATGGAAGACCGGCGAGAGTTTATTCCTCATAAGCACCTGAACTGGCTTCAACACGAGCCTCTAAAACCCCTTGTTCATTCCGGGTTGGGTCTACGAGAACAAAATCGAGTAGATCTTCAAGTATTCGAGCAAAATCTGGACCTGGACGTAACCCAATACGAATCAAGTCATTGCCATCAATGGCTAGATCAGAAATGCTCAACGGCACACCAGTCGCACGTATAAGGCGAGCACGGCGCCATGAGTCTACAACTTCAGATGGCGTCTTCATCGGAGAAGGATGAGCTCTTGCTCTTGCTAGTTCTAGACGAACTAGGGCATTAAGCCGCTCTGGGCGATTTGAGCTAAGCCAACGGCGTATGGCTTCGTCATCCGCATCTAACCCTGGGAGAGGACTGGCCGAGGCCCTCTGAGATGTTTCATCAATCTGGGCATTTGAAAACCGTAGTCGAACAAGAATTTCGACAACCTTTTTGGGATTAAGCAAATGAAAGAGCTGCACCAGCCTTAGAAAGGCGTTTCCCGGAGGCAGTTCATCTATAGATGCAAGCGTAAACTCCCATGGATTCAAGGCAATTGAGCGATCTGCTGTCCGAAGCTCCTCAAGTTCCGGATAGAGTACGCTCAAGGCTCCTGCTTCGGCGTAAAGGCTCAAAGTTTTTGAGGGAATTCGATGCTGACCCAAAGCCTTCAGAAGTTCGTCCCGAACCCGCTCGCACGAGAGACTTTCCAGGTGCTCTATCCCGCCACAGAGTGCTCCCCATGAAGCCTCTTCAATTCTGAGACCAAAGCGCCCTGCGAATCGAAAGGCTCGAAGAATCCTGAGGTAGTCTTCCGCAAATCTTTTCTCAGGAACACCAACAGTCTTGAGAACGCCTGCCTCAAGATCTTTAAGCCCGCCAAAGGGATCGAGAAGTTTCTGCTCGATGGGATGCCACGCGAGGGCGTTTATCGTGAAATCTCGCCTTGCTAGGTCTTCCTCTATTGTGTCAGCGAAAGTTACTACTGCATGCCTTCCATCAGTTTCGACATCCCTACGAAAAGTCGTAACCTCAAATAAAGTCCCATCCCGAGCGAGCACTCCCACAGTACCGTGTTCGATCCCTATCGGGACAGTTCTCTTAAAGAGCTGCTCTATTTGCCGAGGCCGGGCCTGTGTGGTGAGGTCCCAGTCACCCGCATAGTGACCCGACAGAATATCCCTGACCGCTCCTCCTACCGCCCATGTATCATGACCCGCCTTCTGGAGCGTATCAGTAATCCAGTGGACTGCTGGAGGGGGTGAAAGTTGGACCGTGCTCACCCCACCAGGACAGCACCTCCATTTACGTTCAGAACTTCTCCAGTAATATGGCGGGCAAGCTCTGAACAAAGAAATAGTATCGGGCCAGCGACATCTTCAGCGGTTGCGATCCTGCCCAGTGGAATCGATCGAGAGACCAACTCCCGCCCCGCCCCCTCGAAAGCTGATGACGACATTTCAGTATCAACCCAACCTGGTGCCACGCAATTCACTGTAATATCTCGAGAGGCTAGCTCTATACAAAAGCTTTTGACAAAAGACATCATCGCTCCTTTGGTCGAAGCATAATCGGCATGGAATGCTTCGCCACGTTGGCCAGCTGTACTTCCAACAAGAACCAATCGCCCGTGATCTCGAAGACGCTGAGCGGCCGCACGACAGGTATAGAATATAGAGTGCAGATTGGCCCCTAACGTCTTCTGCCATTGTTCGTTAGACATTTCCGCAATACTCGCTTCTTTGGTTGGCCATATCCCATGGTTCCCAACAAAGATGTCTAAGTCATTGAACTCTGTATCTACTCTTTTGAAGAGGCTCTCTACATCTCCGGGATCAGAGAGATCACCCATTTCTGCCCATGCAGGGACACCAATTTCTTGAAGTGCATCCAATGTCTTTTGTGCTTCCTCAGAACGGCTGTGATATCCAATACCCACACTAGCCCCAGCCCTAGCCAACAGGAGGGCTGTAGCTCGGCCTACTCCCCGTGATCCTCCAGTTACCAGAGCATTCTTACCTGTGAGATCAATTCGCATCTTAGGGTTTCTCACTAGTTAATTCGCTCACTTCTATATTAAAACCCATAGCATAGTAGTATCGGATCCTTGATTAACACGATCTGATATCGACCCCTCAAGAACTAGCAGCGGAATGCTGCATGATCACTTCCAAGACTAAGTCAGAGTCTTCACCATCAAGTGCTAACTCACAGGCATAGGTGATCAACGCATCTGCTGTAAGAAGTTGAAAGGCACTGTTCCGCACACGCCCTGGAGACAATCGCGCTTGCTCTAGAGCATCACAGGCAATTTTCGTGAGGCCAACTACAGACACAGCAGTGACTCCCGACGCATCAATCCGAGGTCCCAACTCTACCGGAGATACGGGGCGTCGTGCGCTAATCCATGCCTTTAGGTCACTCACCCCTCAGCCTCTCGGAGAAAAGCCTTTACGGTGTTAGCACCAGACTGTAGGGCTTCGTCAATCTTCGTGGTGTCTTCCACACCAGCTTGAGCGATATGGGATTTACCCCCACCCCTTCCTCCTACAAACGCAGACACCTCTCGAATCAATGTATCTGCACGCACACCTCTCGAGATCAGATCTTCACTCACAAATGCAAAGAGCACATGCTTTTCGTGAGGCATTTCAGCCGCCAGCACTGCGACGCCGGAGGTGCCAGACTCAAGAAAACGGTCACCCCACTTTCGTGCATCGTCGGCATTTCGAGCGCGAATACGGACACCCCGATAGCGTGCAGCTTGGCCTCCTCCTAGATCAATCACATCAGAAGTGACATCCGTTTCAGTGCTTCCTCCTTCCGACCGTACTTGATCGAGGAGGCTCTCAAGTTCGGCAGTATCGGACAGAAGTTGCTCTGCTCTATGCTTTGCCCTGTCCGGTCGTGTTTTCAGTACCACTGAGACCTCTTCCAGAACGATCTCACGTCCCTTTAGATAAGTAAACGCCGCTCGTCCAGTAAGTCCTTCAACACGCCTTACTCCTGCCGAAACTCCTGACTGACTAACAAATCTGAATAAGCCAATTTCAGAAGTTTGGCTCGCATGTGTGCCTCCGCAGAGTTCCATGCTGATGCCAGCTATGCTCACAACTCGAACCTCGTCAGGATACTTTTCTCCAAAAAGAGCCATTGCCCCGTCCTCAACAGCAGCTGCATAGGAGCGGTGGTCAATTTCAACAGGATGATTGGCCCAGATACCTTCATTAACGATTAATTCTACCTGCTCGAGTTCATCGGTACTCAACGGGCCCGTGTGTGCAAAGTCGAAGCGGAGCCGATCGGGAGCAACCAAGGATCCGCGCTGCACCACATGGTCGCCCAACACCTCTCGTAAAGCCGAGTGCAGAAGATGAGTTGCGGTATGGTTTCGAACTGTGTCTCGCCGAGTGTGATCGGTAACCTGAGCTTCAACTGGAAGCTTTTCCCCTCCAGCAGGGAACACACCTTTCATTGAACCAAATACTGCGGTTTGTCCCATCACATCAGCTACCTCTCGAACAACTAGCTTCCAGACATCACCAGAAACAACACCGACATCCGATACCTGACCACCACTTTCAAGATAGAAGGGGCTTTCACGCAGTATGAGGCCGACTATGTCATCCTTAACGCGATATGAAAGAACTTCAGTTTCTATATGGAGTTGTTCGTAACCGACAAATATCTGCTCTTCGCCGGCAATTTTGGTCCAACCATCTGTGATATCACCGGCCTTGAAAACCTCCTTGGCCTCTTCGCGGTCAGCGCGTGACCTGGCTCTCTGTTTAGCGAGTTCCTCTTCGAAACCTACTTTATCAACGGCATACTCTCTTTCTTCAGCCATGATTTCAGTCAAATCGATCGGGAAACCAAAAGTGTCGTAAAGCCTAAAAGCGTCATGCCCAGCTATGGTTCCTCCTCCCTCTGATACGAGTTCGTCAAACCGGGTCATGCCACCTTCAATGGTTAAAAGAAAGCGCTCTTCCTCCGCTTGAGTTGTTTTAAGTAGATGATCTCGTCGATCCATCAGATCGGGGAAAGTGTCGCCCATACTGTCAATGACCGCAGCGACTACACCCGTGAGTGTCGGCTCTCGTTGTCCAAGTAGCCAAGCATGACGCATCGCCCTCCTTAGGATACGGCGGAGTACATACCCACGACCTTCATTTCCCGGAAAAACACCATCGCAAAGAAGAAATGCAACTGCCCGGGAGTGGTCGGCGAGAACCCGATAGCTAACAGCGTCTTCGGCTTCTGCGTCGTAAGGCCTTCCCACTAGTTCACCCACACGATCAAGCATTGGTCGGAAAAGGTCCGTATGGTAAACAGAGCCCACACCTTGAAGTACCGACGCAAGCCGCTCCAATCCCAACCCGGTATCTACAGATGCGGCCGGAAGTTCGGTGAGGCTGCCATCTTCAGCTCGATCGTACTGCATGAAAACAAGATTCCATAACTCGCTGATCTGACCAGAATCATTCAGCTCGACAAACTCCTCTGTGTTCGTCACAGAGGTTCGGTCTTCTCTCAAGTCGTAATGCAACTCTGAGCAGGGGCCACACGGTCCCGTGTCAGCCATCTGCCAGAAATTATCCTTGTCACCCAAGCGATGTACCCGTTCCGCTGGAAGTCCCACCTCAGTTGTCCACAGGTCTGCCGCTTGATCGTCCGTATGATGGACGGTCGCATAGAAGCGTTCCGCCTCAAGACCATAAACTCCTGTCAAAAGATCCCAAGCGAAACGGATCGCGTCTTTCTTGAAGTAGTCCCCAAAAGAAAAATTTCCGAGCATCTCGAAGAAAGTGAGGTGACGAGTAGTGCGTCCTACCTCCTCGAGGTCATTATGCTTACCACCGGCACGAACGCATTTCTGGGATGTCACTGCCCGTCTGAATGACACCTCTTCTTGACCCAAGAATACACGCTTGAACTGCACCATGCCCGCATTGGTGAACAGGAGTGTGGGGTCGTCCTCTGGTACAAGCGGAGAACTCTCTCTTCGGGAGTGTCCTCGTTCCTCAAAGAACGCGAGAAATTGCTCCCTGATCTCGGCGGTCGTCATAGAGTCACATTAAGGGAAAGCTGCATTCATTAAGCCGGACTCTAAACGATAACGGGTGACGCAGTGTGTAAGGAGTGCCCGCTAGTATGTAATCATGAGAGCGTAAGGACCGAAGGACGAATGCTTACATTCGTTCCAACTCCTAAGGGCATCAGCCGGTAGCTTCCTCTCCAACCATTTCCGAGACAAGGTCATCAGCTTCTTCGAGTTCTTCTTGATTCGCCCGATCCAGTCCTAAAGCGGTACGTAACCGCAATTCAATCTCTTCGGCGATATCAGGATTCTCCAGTAGGAAAATCTTAGAGTTTTCCTTTCCCTGCCCCATGCGCAGATCTCCGTACGAGAACCATGAGCCTGATTTCTCAACGATTTCGTGGTCCACTCCGAGATCGATGAGTAGCGCGGTATGGCTGACCCCTTCGTTGTATTGGATATCGAATTCAGCTTGCTTGAACGGAGGAGCGCATTTGTTCTTCACAACCTTTACCCGGGTTCTGTTACCGATCACATCCTGTCCGTCCTTGATTGCACCAATGCGGCGTATATCAAGCCTGAGCGAGGCATAAAACTTGAGTGCTCGCCCTCCTGAAGTCGTCTCTGGACTACCAAACATGACTCCGACCTTAATACGTATTTGGTTCGTGAAAATTACCGAAGTATTAGAGCGATTTACAGCACCTGTGAGCTTTCGGAGTGCTTGGCTCATGAGTCTTGCCTGAAGTCCAACATGGGTGTCGCCCATCTCACCCTCAATCTCTGCTCTTGGGACGAGCGCTGCTACGGAGTCAATAACCACGACATCAATTGCATTGCTACGAATCAGTACTTCTGCGATCTCAAGTGCTTGCTCTCCCGTGTCCGGCTGTGAGACGAGGAGGTTATCGACGTCTACACCGAGCTTGCGGGCATACCCAACATCCAAGGCATGCTCAGCGTCTACAAAAGCCGCTATGCCACCAAGGCGTTGAGCATTTGCGATCACTTGAAGACAGAGTGTTGTCTTGCCGGAAGATTCCGGGCCATAGATCTCACTTATTCGCCCTCGCGGGATTCCCCCTATGCCGATTGCAGCATCCAAATTGATCGCACCAGTAGGGATTGCTTCGATACTACTTGAAAATGAATCTTCTCCCATTCGCATGATCGCGCCCTTGCCGTAAGAGCGCTCGATCTGTGTGATCGCAGTGTCTAGAGCCTTCTGGTTCTGAGCTGTCTTCTTCTTTAGGTCTTGGTCAGTCATTTGAGCCGTAGCCATGTCTTCTCCATCTTCGTGAGACCCCGCTTCTAAGGGGTTCGACACCCAAAATATAATACCCGAACATAAAGCGAAAGTCTCCCTATTGCCCTAGGCCACTCACCTGAAAGAGGAGTAACCAGAAAAACGTTGTAATGCCACGGGATAAATCGAGTCGTCGTTGTTCTCGACTATTGTATAGAATCTCTTTGGGAGGACTCTGAACAGAGGAGAGCAGTAAATGGCCCTCCTGGAAAGATGTCCAAATCATAGTCTAGTTGCTCATTAGTTTTTCTTGACGATAAAAATATGTCTGCCACACGCCTGGCCTGACTGCCACATAAAAAGTTTCAAACGGCCGATCTGCATTTCTCGGTGTGAAAAGACCCACTCCGAGGTGCTGCCCCACCCGCATGATCTGCTCGCAGTCGACTGGCCCTTCACCTACCATTTTCTCATAGATCCGATCCTCAAAGGAGATCGGATCACCTCTAACAAACCACTGAGCAGTTCCAGCGTAGATTCCTGCAAATTCAAGGACTGGCTGGAGGGTGTGCATTGGGATTCTCTCGGACCCAATCAACGTGTCACCCTCAGAGCTCAAGCGAACCTGCACGGTTTCACCTGTGGATAGGCAAAGGTTTACCAGCGACCCCTCAGCAGGAGGGAGAACGGCCACTTCAATACGGACGGTGTCTGGTGGTGGGGCGGGAAGTATCACCGTGTCTGGTGCAAACCTTTCCATAAGGGCTGGGCGGTGGAGCAGTGGTTCATTGTCTCTAACGTTTATAGCTACCGAGCCTAAAACGGCAAGTTTCGGTTTCCAATACTCCGAGTGATGACCTCCTGATGGTTCAGAATAGTTCACCGCAAGGTACTGAGCCCCGATCCGGATTCCTGCCACATCGAACTGGGCTCCCAAATTGACGTCGAATCCATCGTATTCACTCATCAAAGTCAGTACCGAGCTATTCCCAATTCCAATATGGACCGTTGAGCCGAAAAACCAGCCCTCTGAGTCTATCGAATGGTAGAACTCAAGCTCATCTCCATCCTTGAACATTCCCGATCCATAACCACCCGTAAATGTAATATCGTGCTCCGGGAGGGGGCCCTGATCTGAGCCTTGGATATGGACAGTCGCGACGCCATATAGGCTTAGTTTAGTATTCACGTCCTCGAGGTCCACGTAAGAATTGCGGAACCGCTTGTCGGGTATCCCCAGTCTCGCGGGCTGATATGCAATCCCATCTTCAAAATCCGGCGCGGTCACATACCTGCCCCCAAAGGCCAATCCCAATCCCTGACTCTGTGGTCGTAGTAACTGCGCCCGGCCAAAGACTCCCCACATATTTCCACCTGAATCCGTTTCATTGAAGGACTGCAAGGTCGTCCCAATCTCTAAACGATCGAATAGGCCTAAAGTGAAAGAAGCATCAGAAAAGAAATCTTTGATGGGAGCACCAAATCCGGCCTCATTACCGCTCATATCAATCTCAATCGTGCGACTGAGATCCATGAAGAATCCTGAGTAAGTCCCTGTAATCATCATGTGCGGGAGAACGCTAGCAATCGGGATATTTATGAGTCCGGATCCATACCGTTGTGTGCTAGGCATTGTTGTAGTCTGAGCCGTCAGTAGCACAGCTGAGTACAATAGCCAAAAGAAAATTGCTGACAGAAAGCAATGAATCCGTCCCCATGAGGTATTCATCAGAGGATATACACAGGCTCTAGGAAATTCTTAGAATAGGGAGATATGAAGCGCCATCGTTACGGTTAGTCAAAGTGATGAAAGATCTCTTTTGGATTTCATCACTCCTCACCGCTAGGCCGAATAAAGTCACAGCAAATTCAAGCTTTTTCAGTTGCGGATCTTCTTCTCGATCTCCGAGAGACGCCGGCCAATCGAAACAACCCAAAAAAGGACTATTCCGATTGCAACCGCGTACGCGATGAAAACATGCCAGTAGGGGCGACCAAGACCCTGGGCTGCAAGCTGCGCGCCGGGGAGTTCTGAGGTCTGCTGGGCAAAGAGGGTGGTCGCACAAAACAGGAGCGTGATTCCCGTGACCAGACCACAAAGAATTTGGTTACGATTCATAGTAATTACACTGATGCATGACGGGAGCGAGTATCAACTTCAAACCGAAGATTCTCAAGCGAATAGCGGAGGAGGAACAAGCCAAAGAAAAGGACAGTGAAAGCTCCTAGGCTCATTAACAGAGTGGTTAGCATGTCACCGGGGAGAGTCGGTCCTTCTGGCTTAATTACCACAGGCTGTGGGTGAAGTGATCGAAACCAGATAACGCTGAGGTGAATAAACGGGATATCGAGAGCACCAACGATCGCCACCACGGCAGCGTGGCGTTTACCCTTCTCTGGATTTTCGGTCGAACTCCTGACCAAGAAGTAGCCTAGGAAAATGAACCACAGTAGCAGTGTGAGCGTAAGCCGCGGCTCCCAGCTCCAATAAGTGCCCCAAGCGATCTTTCCCCAGAGAGGCCCAGTGATAAGCATGATCGTTGCAAAAACCATCCCTCCTTCAGCGGCAGCAACGGCAGCACGATCAAGCCGTTCATCGCGAAGCCAGAGGTAGACCCCACTGAAGAGTGCAGCCAAGCCGAACGCGAGGAAGGATGTCCATGCAGCCGGAACATGCACGTAGAAAATCCTCTGGGCGATCCCTTGGGTGACTTCAGTTGACACCCAAAAGAAAGACATCCAATAGACCACCCCGAGCCATACTAGCCCTATCATGGCCAGTACGGTTCCAGCAAGTAGGATTTTCTTACTTGACATCAATCCTCCACCACAAAGCGGAAGAGGCAAGAGCCCAAGAAAAAGGCCATTAAAGCGAACGCCGCAAGCATCTTTATACTACCCTCAGCCTCGGTTATCGGCCTACCAGCGAGGAACTGGCTGGTAGCACCAGTACCGTATATTACCACAGGCGCAAGTAATGGAAAAATGAGGACCGGAAGAAGTGTGTCTCCCATGCGGGTCCCCGTTGACACAGCGGTAAACAAGGTGCCAAGAGCAACAAAAGCCAGCACGCCTAAGCCGATCACGATCGCTAGCATTCCAAAATTGCTACTGACTTTAAGTCCGAAAAAGAACATAAAGACCGCAACCACCAGCAAAGCCATGATATAAAGAAACACAAAGTTAGCTAACGCCTTCGCGAGAAAGATCGCATCCTTCGGTACCGGACTCAGTAATATTCCCTGGAAAGCGCCATCTTCAGCCTCTAGGTGAAAGGTGCGACCGACCCCAAGCAGCCCAGCGAACATGATCGTCATCCAGACAAGGCCTGAAGCAATATCTTCAGGGGACACACGGACCCAGTCAGTCGCGTAATTGAAGAGAATCGCCACCAATACCACGAAAGCACCCATTGTGATAAGGCGTTCTCGGGTGCGGAACTCTACAAGTAAGTCCTTCCTGAGGATTGTCCCAATCTGTTTGAGGTAGGTCCTCATCCTTGTCCCTCTATCACACTGTGGTAGAACTGACCGAAGTCCTCCCCAATTTCAGCGCGCTTTCCCTGCCACACAAAGCGACCACGATTCATGATGGCGGCGGTTGTTGCCAATGCCACGCCCTCACTCAAGTTATGTGTGACCATTACAATAGTCCGTCGGCCATCTCTAAGGTCTGAGAGTACCCCTTGGAGTACTACAGCTGCCGATGGATCGAGCCCGGTGTAGGGTTCGTCAAGCAGTATGACATCAGGATCGTGGAGGAGGGCACGGGCAAGAGCGAGTCTTTGTCTCATACCGTGAGACAAATCACGGACCAACGATGTGGCACGTTCTTGGAGCCCCAGATGCTGCAGTTTGTGTCTTACCACATTGTCCACATCTACAAGCCCAAAAAGTTGTCCATAAAACCGGAGGTTTTCCTCAGCACTGAGATGACCGTACAGGAAACCTTTGTGGGATAGAACACCGATTCTACGGCGCCATTCGACCTCTCCGAAGTCGAGTGCCTCACCTCGAAGCCATACTTGGCCACGGTTAGGTCTCAGAGCCCCGGCTAGAAGCGCCAACAAGGATGTCTTGCCAGCGCCATTTGGGCCAAAGATGGTGAGAAACTCACCCCTTGCTAGTGATAAATCTATCCCATCAACCGCAGTAGCGGCCCCGTATTCGCGCACTAAGCCTTGAGCTTGGAGAACGGGATTGGCCGAAGCTCTCTCGTCAGCTTCCGGGTCGTCAGAAACGGATACGGAGGTCAGCCGACCGCCTCAATCTTGAGTTCCTGACCACATTCCGAACAGAAGTGGCTTCCATCGTCATTACCAAAACCACAGGATCTACACATCAGTCCTGAGCGGAGTGCAGCACGGATCTTAGTTATTTCAGCTTCGACATCGTCATCAAGAAACTGTGGCTTACTGCCAGCTGCATCAGCTTCAAGCGCTGCGAGAGCCTCAGCGGTGAGATCGGCTTTCAACGAGAGGTAGTCCTTTTCATCCAATTTACCAGCGAGGAAGTCATACTCCACATCACGGAGTGCAAGTAGCGTGACTCTCTTACGGGCCTCGGTATCAGTCAGTTCGTCTTCGGCCCTATCGAGAGAAGCATGCTGACCACTCAGAATAGGCTGGAGAATGAAAAGTGTGACTGCAGCCGCAACCAGAGCCCCTCCCAGGAACACAGTACTCATAGGAAGCTGGGTAACACCGGACCAATCAATGGACTACCTCGCTGCTCCGGCCACCGCAGGGGCACCTGTTGTTACAGCTTCTAGGTCTGGGCGGTTACTTCTCCTGCGTCGATTTACACTTGGCCACAGTGCGATCACAGTACCCAGGGCGAGAATCACTCCACCATACCAAATCCATAGGACAAACGGCTTAACTAGAACTTGCAAGTCGATACCCTGCGCACTGGAGTTCGCTGAGAGCGCCCCATCCACATCATCCATTGCCGATAGAATCAGGTACAGATCCTCCCTTACTGTCGAGCGGATCCCAACCTCAGTCATGAGTTGATCGCTTGTTACGTATTGGCGCTTCTCAGTCGTGAGTATGCCCTTTGCAACACCGTCTTGCTCTACAGACACCGTAGCGATCGCTTGCCATAGGAGGTTGCGTTGGCCCCTACCCAAAGAGACAGAAAGGCCCTCATAAGTAAGCGTGTAGGTATGGCCGAAAGGAGAAGTGATATTGATCTGGTCCCCCGGCAACACATGTTGGCGCTCGTCTACATTGTAGGCAGCACCCGCGAAGGCAAAGTAGATCATCACCATTCCTACATGAACGATGTAGCCACCCCACCGTCGTCGGTTTTTGGTCACTAGGTGAAAGAGTGCGACCGCAAAACCTTCCCCTTCGATACGCGCTCTGGCTCGGGTTCCCTTCCAAAACTCCGTCGCAATAACCGTCAGAACGAAGGCACAGACACTCCAGGTCACAAGCGCTAACCCATGCCGTGCTCCCGCAATCCAGAGAGCTATAGCAACAAAACACCCTACCATGATCGGAATCCGGAAATTCTTCTGGAGGTTCCGTTTTGTTGCCCGACGCCATGCTATCACAGGCCCAATGCCCGCTAACGCGAGAAGTACTAGCCCAATTGGGAAATTGACTTTCTCGAAAAAGGGCGGACCCACACTTATCTTTTCTCCAGTTACGGCTTCTGCGACAAGCGGGAAGATCGTGCCCCAGAAGACGGCGAAAGCGGCACCCAGGAGGATCAGGTTGTTAAATAGAAAAGCCGATTCTCGAGAGAGAAATGACTGTATGCTATTCTCACTCTGAAGCTTGGGTAGGCGGTAGATGATCAACAGGATACACGCCAAGAGTACCACACCCATAAAGCTCAGGAATATGTAGGCGATCTTGAGTTCTTGAGCGAAAGAGTGAACCGACTCGATAAGGCCTGATCTAGTTAAGAAAGTAGCAAAAATCGTGAGGAGGAATGTCAGGAGGACAAGCGACATATTCCAAACCTTCAGCATTCCACGGTTTTCTTGAATCTGTATGGAGTGAAGAAATGCCGTTGCTGTCAGCCAGGGCAGAAGTGAAGCGTTCTCAACCGGATCCCAAAACCAGTACCCTCCCCATCCGAGCTCTTCGTAGGCCCAGCGCATACCGAAGATGATTCCAACTGCGAGGAACAACCACGAGAGGAGGATCCATCTGCGAGTGAGTTGGATCCATCGGGCATCCAAACGACCATTAAGTAATGCAGCAACTGCAAATGCAAATGGGATCGTGAACGCTGTGAAGCCAAGATAAAGGGTAGGTGGATGAATCGTCATCCAGTAGTTCTGGAGCTGTGGATTTAATCCCTGACCGTTTGCAGGGGTGAATGCCAGCTGCTCGAACGGATTGACGTCCGCAAAAAGCAATACGATGAGGAAAAACGTCAGGATCGTCTGTAAAACACCAGCGACATATGGCATGAATTCTCGATTTTTTTTCCTGTTAAGGAAAACACAGAGAGCCGAGAAGAATGCCAGGATTACCGCCCAAAAAAGCAATGAACCGCGCTGCCCAGCCCATAGCCCAGTGATTTTATAGAAGAGTTCCATCTCTCGATTTGAGTACGACGCAACGTACCAGTACTCAAACTTGTCGCCCAAGAAAGCGCTCACCACACCGAGAGATGCGAGTACTAGTAGAAAGAAGACCGCGTAGATACTGCGTTCCGCACTCAGAACATAGTCACCCCTCTGCGTGCGACCGCCGACATAGCCGAGCAGCATTCCCCATATTGAGATCGGCAATGCAATCCAGAGGGCGTATTCCCCAAGAATCGTCACGTGACTCGCTCCCCGTTAGAGAGCCTGTTCAACCGGCGAGATCCTCCGGAGCGGCCTCGTATCGGCTTCCGCATTTCGTCAGGAGTGTTTCAGCCACAAAAACACCATCTCCACGAAGGCGCCCTTCAAGTACAACCTCCGTATCGTCCGTAAAGGTATCCGGAAGTGCATCTCGAAATTCGACCGGGAAGGTAACGGATTCGTCGGCGAGATCACGTACCACGAATGTGTGAAGTAGTTCTCCATCAACACGTTGGTACGTCCCCTGCAGAACTTGGCCACTAACCTTTACCCCTACCTCATGGAAAGTGCGATCACTCTCAACCTTCTCCATGAGTTCAACGGGAGTCAGGTAGTAGACCATCGTCTCGCTAACACCAGTCCATATCAAGTAGGAGACGACCGCAGCCACGCTTACGAGCCCAACCATGAAACGGCTGTGCTTTTTCATAGTCCCCTCCTCATACTAGTTCCTTCCTGAAGGTCTCGAATCTAGCCGAACTCCCCTACTTGGGACCAGTCCAAAGGCTTTCCTAATATTCACAACTCTCCGGAGAACTGCAGATTGAAAGCATCTTCAAGGACTCGTTTTGTCAGCTTTCTCGGAATGCCCGAGCCCGCTCGAGGGCCCATCGTGCTGCTTCAATGGGATTCTCAAGTGCTGGTAAACCCAATCCCTCAGCGGGTGGAGTACTGAGTGTCCCCACTGAAAGTCCAATTTTTGAAGCTAAAGCAATCTCAGAGAGTGTCCCCCACTCACCACCAACCGAGATCACAGCTTCTGCCCCCTGGACTATCAGTGCATTACGCGCTTCCCCCATCCCGGTGGCAAGCGGGATGCCAATCCACGGGTTTGCTGACTTCGGATCAGATCCTGGCAGAATACCAATGACTAGCCCGCCAGCTTCGGTTGCACCCTGGGCTACGGCCTCCATCACACCTCCCCCTCCTCCGCACACCACTAGAGCTCCTGACCCAGCGAGTTGCCTTCCCAAATCTTGCGCTAATTCGCACTCGACCTTTGAAGCCTGAGCACCTCCGACGACTGCAATACGGAATGGAGGCTCAACCTCCCGCACGGACATCATTAGTCACCGGCCCACTGAATCGCCGCACGGACAGCCCGATCCCACTCTGTCTTAAGCGCTGCCCGGTTGGGTTCTGGCATTCTTGGCTCACATTGAGTCCCAGATCCCTGAACTGAAAGAAAGTCGTCAGCATCCGACCAAACACCGGTTGCAAGCCCCGCGAGACCAGCTGCTCCGAGGGCTGTGGTTTCTACAATTTTGGGTCGACGTAGACGAATACCGAGCATGTCTGCCTGGAACTGCATGAGCCAATCGTTCAGAGCTGCGCCACCATCTACACGCAATTCCTGGGTCTCAAGAGCCGCTTCTTCCTCCATAGTCTGAAGAACATCCATTGTCCCATATGCCATGGCCTCCAAAGCTGCTCTCACAATGTGCTCTCTTTTCGTTCCACGAGTGAGCCCTACGAGCATTCCACGTGCATCAGGCACCCAATGGGGAGCCCCGAGCCCTACGAAAGCAGGCACAAAATAGACCCCGGAATTGTCTTCTACTGATCTAGCCATAGCCTCAGACTGCTCTGCTACCTCCAGAAGGCCTAGCCCATCCCGAAGCCACTGGATAGCTGCACCCGCAATGAATACTGAGCCCTCGAGTGCATAGGCCAACCCACCTTTCTCGTTACAGGCAGCCGTTGTGATTAGGCCACGAGTGGACTGCACTGCTTCTTCACCTGTATTCAAGAGTAAGAAAGCACCTGTGCCGTACGTATTCTTGGCCAGACCTGGGGACCAACATCCCTGACCAAAAAGTGCTGCCTGCTGATCTCCCGCGATACCAGCAATCGGTACTTCAATACCTAAGTGGACACCTGAAGCTACGCCAAAATCACCGGAGCTAGGGCGCACTTCCGGTAGTAAACTTTTGGGCACCCCCAAAAGGTCTAGGAGCCACGGATCCCATACGCCTTCAGTAAGATGGAAAAGTAAAGTTCTCGACGCGTTCGTCGGGTCAGTCGCGTGAACTGTTCCATCCGTGAGGCGTGCCAGGAGCCAGCTATCAACTGTACCAAAAGCGAGTTCACCAAATTCTGCACGAGACCGTAAATCAGGATTTCGGTCTAAAATCCATTGAATCTTGGTGCCCGAGAAATAGGGGTCGAGTACTAACCCTGTCCGAGCTCTTACCTCATTCTCATGACCTGCACTCTTAAGCCCTTGGC
>CAWVZF010000011.1:0-38764 GCA_963934665.1 uncultured bacterium
GCTGATCAGCATTCCAGTCAGGTCCAGGATTCCCGACGCCCCAGTAGGTCAGATTAAGCTCTGGATCATACGAGCCAGTAATCCATACGGGTGCGCCGCCGTGCTCCCAATCGTCACCACTCCAGGTATCATGTCCGGGCTCACCCGGTCCAGGGATTGTGTAGAAACGCCAAGCTTCTTCACCGGTATCCGCATCGTACGCGACAACAAAACCACGAATACCGAACTCTCCGCCTCCAACACCGACCATGACTTTGTCCTTCACTACAAGCGGCGCCATTGTGATCGAATAGCCGAGATTTTCGTCCCCTACCTCGACATTCCAAAGTGGCTGTCCATTCGTTGCATCAAGCGCGATCAGGTGGGCATCCAACGTGCCCATGAACACCTTGTCATCGAGCATGGCCACTCCACGGTTATTCGCGCCACAGCAGACCCTCGCATCCTCGGATGGCGTGTGCCGATAAAGCCAAAAGACCCTCCCGGTAGCTGCATCCACCGCCATGACATCATTAGGTCGCTCGGTGACATACATAATCCCGTCGACAACGATTGGGTTAGACTGCCAGGCACCAAACACCTGATTTTGGAGCATCCATTTTAGCTCGAGGTCATCCACGTTCGAGGGAGTGATCTGGCGAAGTCCACTGTAGCGCTGGCTCGAATATGTCCCGTTATATGTAAGCCAGTTCTCTGGTTCGTTTGCAGCACTCAGGATTCTGTCGTATGAGACCTGACCAATGAGTTGAGGAGGCGACCAAAGCCCGGCCAAAACCAAGAATATCAGCAGTGCTGACTGAAGCATTTTCATGACAAACCTCCCAACGTAAGGAGATAGCCGATAAGGTCAGCAATCTCATCGCTTGAGAGTGTGGTCGGCTCCATTGTAGGTGTTTCGCTCACCTCATATTCGACCAAATCAGCCTTGATCAGTGAACGTAATCGTTCTTCTGCGTCAATCATTTGAACCGTATAGGTATCTTCATTGAGCCGTCTCCCCCGGATCGTCTCACCGTCTCGGGTCACTGCTCGCACCGGTCGATTGATCGGAAGCAAGGCACTACTGGGTTCGAGTAGAGTCCGTTGCAGAGCAGCTGGAGTTCGGATCACACCTATGTCACTAAGATCAGGTGCTAAGTAGGGCCCCTCACCATTCACCCGGTGACACGTTGAGCATTCGCCCTCACCTTCGAAAAGCATCTGACCGCTCACAGCATCACCGACTCTCACCGCAACGCCACTTGGATCGAAGCCAGCACGAATGTAGGCGACGATTCCGTCAAGCTCATCCTGTCGCAAATCAATCCCAGGCATCCGACCATTGGCAATACCGGTGGTTATGACCTCGCGAAGATCATTGTCTGACAAAGGGCGACGGAACTGCCCCAATCGAAGGTCTACGCCATCCACGCCGCTGCCATTACGTCGATGGCACAACGCGCACTCAGCGATATAAACTCTCGAGCCTGCTTCAATATCCTCGCTCGTGTACTGATGGTCTGCATAGGAACTCTGGGCCAAGCCAGGTTCAGTAGTTGAGAGAAGCAGAGCGAATGAGCTAAGCCAAAAGACCGATAACGATATGAATGAGGGCATCCGGTGTCTGATCTTCGAAATCATCACCCTCATCTAGCAACCCAGGGTGGTTTGATTAACAGATCAGGGTCTGCGTCAGGCTTGGGTACAAACTTCTGGGTACGACCGTACTGGTTGTCTCCTCCGAAAAGGTTGCCGTCGGAATCGACAGAAAACGTATGCACCTCAATGTATCCATCGGGTAATTCACGCGGGACGACCCAGGTGTAGAGCCGATTACCCTCAAAATCCATCTTAATGAAGTTCACGAGGCGACCGGGACCGAATGCTGTGAACCAGATCGCGTCATCATTGACAATGATATCCAAAGTCAGACCAAACCCTCCCCAAACATCAACAAACTCCACTTCTGCTGGATTATCCGTTGTTCGGAACACGTTCACCCGACCACCCGACCGATCTAGAGCGAAAATCAGGCCCTCAGGCCCAATACCCAGGGCGTGGATACCATTGAACTGACCGGGCCCTTCGCCAAAGCCACCAAACTCCGAGATATAGTTTCCATCCGCATCTAAGATGATCACACGATGGTTATCAAGGCCGTCAGCAACGAGAATCCTTCCATCCGGAAGGAATGCCACATCTTGAGGGCGCCCGAAATGCGTTTCGTCATCTCCAGGAACGTTCTTCTCACCCAATGTCTTGAGTAACTCACTTCCATCATTGGAGAACACATAAATCTGATGGAAGGTTTCGTTAACGAGCCATACTCGGCGTTCTGGGTCATATGGGTTAATGCGGAGCCTGTGGGGTCCAGGCCCATCTGATCCTTCACAAAGATGATCCCACTGGTCCCACATCTCTCTTACATTGCCATCACCATCAAGCGTGTAAAGACAGTGCTCCCAAACCCGCAAATCAGTAGCAAATAGAACGTTGATACCGATAGATCCAGCAAACCCGGAAAACTCTGCAGGAATCGGGTCAGGGAGGCGGGTTTCACCGCGCTGGGCAACGAAGATTCGGTTTGGCGACTCTGCGAAAACACCTGAGCTGCCACCGAATGCAAAACCCTCTTCTGCAAACGGCTTGTGCCAGCCACTAATGATGTTGTAGGGGCTGGGTCCAACGGGCCCCTCAATCGGTCCGGTCGATTGAGCACGTAGAGCCGACACTGGTCCAGCAACTATCAGTAGCGCTGATGCAACTACGGTTCTGGAGATCTGAATCATCAAAATTTCCTGCAAGAAGAGAGTTGGGCAAACAGAGTGTAGGAACCACTCAAACAGACGCTACTTCGGAGTGGCTACCGTGGCAAATCGCCTATAGTGGCCACAAAGCGTTCTAAGCTCTAATGAGTCCAGGGGGTATCGCCCCTCCCCGCAGTTCATCAGCCAACCTAGTTTGCTTGAACACCATAACACGGCGGCTAGAACCGCTCTTGTACTGCTCGCATCTAGGAAGCATCCACATGACACGCCCTGCCCAGTTGGTTCGACTAACTACAACTCTGCCCGTTATCGCTATTGCGGTTACCCTAGCAGCAATTACTGCAACGCCCGCAGCCGCTCAGTTCCCGCCTGCCACGGACGATCAGCGTGCCGCAGGTGCAGTGGTTACCGAAGTCCGCTTCGGCTCGGACGAACTCGTCATACCGCGAGGTGAGACAGTTACACTAGCAACTGGCCTTTATGACGTGAATGGCACTATGGTCGAAGGGGCTGTTGCAATCATTATGACCAGCGGCAATGTAAGCCCGCGCTTCGCAACGATTACAGGGCAACAGGTGGAATTGACCGGTCAGCAGCCGGGTGAGGGTACGCTCTCCGCCATCGTGATGGTACCGCTCGATCAGGGGAGTGTGCGCGGCACGGCCGGAGCGAGCCAGTTCGATCAGATCCCAGTACGGGTACTCGATTATCCTGCCGCATCGATTGCTATTTCTGAGCCCTCACACACGGTCTACACGGGTACGTCAATCCAGATGGCGGCTCAGGTGATGACAGTCAATGATACAGAACACTCAACGGCCACAATTGCTTGGCGTTCCTCAGCTACCTCAGTCGCTATGGTTTCAGGCGGCGGCATTCTCACAGGCGTCACAGCAGGTAGTGCAACACTCACGGCCCAAACCGACGGTGGTATTTCAGCCGAATACACGGTCAATGTAGTCCCAAACCCGGTCACATCGATTTCGATGTCTCCTGCCTCTACGCAGACCCGCCGGGGTGACGTCGTCGAGTTCGATATCGTTGCCCGGGACTCCGGGGGAAATCTGGTTACGGATATCGCCCTTGACTTGGCAGTCTCAGGACTCGAAGGCACGGGTGGATTCGTCTACGACGACGGCACTTTCGTTGCTGAAGAGCCGGGCGCATACCGTGTCATCGCAAGCACTGGTTCCGCTTCCGCAGCTTCGATCGTCGAGGTAGCTGAGCGACCTGGGCCAGTTGAGGTCGAGTTCCTTGATCACGGGGTGCGCGCCGAAGTTGCGACCTCAGACCTCTGGGTCTTTGAGGGCGCCGATGGGGAAGACTACGCATACACTGGGACACATTCTCGGGGCGGCGGTGAGCGTATGTTTGTCTGGCATGTCACTGACCCAACGAATATTAGTCTGCTCGATTCCGTTGTTGTCGATGCACGTGTCGTCAACGACGTAAAAGTCAACGAAGATGCAAGCTGGGCCATCATCACACGCGAAGGTGCGAGCACCCGGAGAAACGGTATCGTGGTACTCGATTTAGCTGATCCTGCCCATCCCACGATTATGGCTGAACTGACCGACCAACTTACGGCTGGGATCCACAATGTTTGGATTATGGGGGATGTCGTTTATGCAGTGAACAATGGTACCAGTGCCATGAACATTATTGATATGAGTGATCCGGCGAATCCAACCCATGCCGGCCGCTACGAGATCAAGCCGGGTGACCAAAACAAATCCCTGCACGATGTCTGGGCTGAGGACGGTTACGCGTACCTGTCCTATTGGGATGATGGTTTAGTCATTGTCGACGTTGGTGCCGGCACACACGGTGGAACTCCCACGGAACCGGTCTTTGTGTCGACCATTAAGTATCCTGAAGGAAATACACACGTTGCCTGGCGCACGAGGGACTATGTCTTCCTCGGAGATGAGATAGGAACTTCGGACGGCATGCGCGGCTTTATTCACATCATCGACGTCAGCGATATCGACAACCCGAGACAAGTGGCTAAGTACGACCTACCTGAGGCAGGTGCACACAACATATGGGTCGAGGATGACGTCCTGTATATCGCTTACTATCAGGGTGGGCTGCGCATTGTCGATGTGAGTGGCACCCTGCGAGGGGATCTGTACCGACAGGGCCGGGAAATTGGCTTCTTCCGCACGGAAGCCGCAGAAGGTGAAGGACTGCAAGCCAATAGCGCGAACGCGTGGGGGCCGCAGCCATTCAAGGGCAACCTGTTCGTAAGCGATATGACGAGTGGGTTATGGGTGGTAAAGCACGCTCGGCCGAGGCCAGTCACGTTCTGATGAGAAATTGGGCACTCATATTTGTAGCGCTTTTGGTTGCTGGTCCAGCGAGAGCCCAGTCTCACCCCACTTATTGGGCATACATCGCGAATGAATCATCTGATATCGTCTCGCTTGTGCGCTTCGATGGCCGCGAAGTCGTAGAAGAGAAGGCGATTCCTGTAGGGTTTCATCCCGCAGATCTCGACGGCGCTCACGGTATCACCGTATCGCCTAATGGTACGCATTGGTACGTGTCGATCGCCCATGGTCAACCGTACGGACAAATCTGGCAGATGGAGACTGGAACCGACCAGTTTGTGGACTCGGCACTTGTTGGTCTCTTCCCTGCGACGATGTCGCTAACCCCCGATGGGGCGTCTTTGTTCGTCGTGAATTTCAACCTACATGGCGATCACGTGCCAAGCTCGGTATCGGCCGTGTTTGCACCTGTGATGGAAGAGATCACGCAGATCGAGACATGCATCATGCCTCACGGCAGCCGAGTGAGTAGTGACGGTCAGCGGCACTACTCGACATGCATGATGTCCGATCAACTCGTCGAGTCGAGTGTGATGAACATGGGTGTCGAGCGGAGAATGATCCTAACCGGGGGTAACGAGGGTCTAATACCTACCGATCGTTCATCAGCCAACATGGACATGACATCGGGTGAGATTTGCAAACCTACCTGGGTCCTTCTCTCTCCGGATGACACTCGCATCTACGTGCCTTGCAACGGCCGAGGAGATGTGCTTGAGATTGATGCCGGATCGATGAAAGTGCTACGTCATTTCCCGACCGGAGCCGGGCCGTACAATGCGGACATCACTCCAGACGGCCGAGTGCTGGTAGTTACCCTGAAAGGAAATCAGGCTGTAGCGATCTTCGACCTAGAGACCGGTCAAGAAACCCGAATCAAAACGACACAACCTATTACACATGGGGTATCGATTACGCCGGACGGACGATTCGCATTCATCTCAAACGAATCAATCGGGGCAACACGTGGAACCGTGGACGTAATCGATATAGCTGCTCGGCAGATCATTGCCTCGGCCGAGTTACACTATCAACCCGGTGGGTTGGCAGTATGGAAGATGGAGGGCGGGGGTTAGGGCACGGAGCAATCACGGCTGAAGCCGGCAAGAAATGTTAGATGTATGCTCGCCAGACAGCCTATAAACTCAGTTCCGTAAAGAGTTCTTTGAGTCGATTAGCGACCAGCAACTCTTCACCAGGACGGAGCTGGCGCGTACGTACGGTCGTGCCGTCGTAGACGATACTCGGTGTACCCTCACGCAGAATCCGCTTGAATTCACGGGGCTCAACTGGAATCACGGACTGATCCCATTCAAGGTCGACATCTGCATAGCCACCATTGTTCATCGCGTAACGAGCAACCACTCCTGGAACAACATCCAGTTCTCCCGCGAGCCACTGGGCTCGGGCATTCCAATCTTCGACTTCAGCCGCCTGGTCTATGCGCACAGCTCTCTCGAGCGCAACCACAAGAGCGATGATTTCCTCCTTCCCGATCTTCATGCCACGCCCGATGTAATCGTTTGGCGCATTCTGCATGCGGGCAGCCTCGATAAGGTCGGCCCGGCCCGCCAAGATTCCAGTGGACTGAGGGCCCAGAATGCCTTTACCACCGCTAACCACAACGAGGTCTGCACCAAGATCTATGAAGCGTCTGAGATTCTCCCAAGGTGGAAGATCAGAGGCCATGTCAATCATGACTGGCACATCGTGCTGCTTACCTATGTCGATCATTTCTTCAGGTAGAATCACCGTGTCAGGTGTCGGAGATGAACGCTCCATAGACCTCGGTGGCGCAATTGGGCTCCCTCGCTCAATCGCGGACAATGCCGGAAGCATTGCGACCGTATCATCGATTCGGCTGATGAATTCCTCCCTAGAGTCTACGTATAAGTTGGTCATCCCAGCCGCACGATGGGCATGGTCATAGCTGAACCGATGAGGTGTCTGGATCAAACAGTTGCGTGGCTCCCAGGTGACGTTGGGTAAGGCTCGCATCCGATCCATATCGGAACCGGTTAAACAAGCCGCGGACCCCAATAGCAAAGAGGCAAAGCCCCCTGATGTCACGATGGCTGCTTCGGCACCCATCAGCTCGGCCACACGCGCGCCCGCAGCCTCAGTGAGTTCGTTCATATCGACGAAGTACTCGTTGGCTTCGACGATCGCTTCTAGAACCTCCGGTGGCATCCGTGAGCCACCCATCGTTGTAATGTGTTCGTGCGCGCCCATATGAGGGCGAACCCCTAGCAGTCTCGTATAAATGTTGTCCTCTAAGCCTGCCACAGTGTTGGGTTGACCACCGAAGGCTGAGCCGTTGAACCTGGACGCGGATGCCCCATCCTCCGAACATCCAGAAGCACCCAAGGCACCAGCTACCCCAACTGCGGCTCCCGCCCCTAGAAACGCTCGTCGTGTGACCGGTAAACTTGAAGAGTTGGGACAATCATCGGGCGAGGTCATAGGCTTCTCCAGTTCGGCTGCATCCCCTGAGAGTGGACAAATCAACGTAGTGACCCTCTTCAACACCTGACAGGAATAGGCGCATGCGTTGCCCGAAATAGACAGCGGCCTAAGATGAATCCCTAGCTTGAATCCTGGGAGGTACCCGTGACGCTGTCTCGACGTGACAGGCAGCTGGGCCTAGTAGAGCGGTGGTCCGGCCCGACCTTACCGGGTCAGCTCTCTATCTTCCGCCATGTGAGGGTACCCGTCGTTTGTCCTTCTGCGTTCTTCAACGACAGCTTGAGCAAGCCTTCATCCGTAAACTCGAAGTACCGGATGTTGTCTACTCCAGGCCAGCTCCCCCGTGTCGGGGAACCTTCAACATGGTGGATGACGATTCCGTTCGGTAAGTCAAAACTCACCTTTCCCCAGTACGCAAAACCGCCCTGCACAAGCTCGCTCGATTCCTGAGCACGTGCTGGCAAGTCCTTAGGCATGCCAATGGCTGACATATTATCGTGTTCGTCGTAGAGGATCCTTCCGACATAGTTCATATCAACAACTTCACCGTTCGGACGAAAAGACTCGTAAATAACCAACTCGTAATGCCCCAGAAATTGCGCTTTAACGGCCTCTAAATCGCCTGTGGACGCATCCTGTGCAGTCGTACAAGCAGGTGCTGCGATGGCAAGAACCATCCCCATTGGCAATAACAAGTTTCTAGCTTTCATCAACACTCCTCCACTGAAATCTTCTGCAACGTCCCTATCTGGCCCGGTATTAGTCAAGATACTTTTGCTCAAAGGTAGAATTTCGCTTCCTCATACCCACCCTGATAGCTAATCACCTGGAGTTGTTGAGCGTAAACTTCTGAGGTCGAAACCCGGCCTGAACACTGTCCCCTCGCGCTGTATCTACGATCCATGGCCCCGCCGCTTCAGCCACAAACAGGTTGCCATCCAAATCAACCGCAAGATTGTGTGGCCTTCCCAATAGCCCTGGACCTGTCCCTGGGCCACCAAACTCATCGACCTTCTCCAAATCAGACCTTCTTAGCACAACGATTACGTGTGAACCACCGTCAGCGACATACAGATACGTTTGAGCATCATCGGATGAGAAGCCTACTGAGAATGCTGCTTCACGGCCGCACTCCGGTACCTCAGGTTGATCCTCCGGTGCACACCGCTCGCGAAGAATCTTCTCAGTGACGAAGGTGCCGTCTTGCCGAAATACCTGGATACGGTTGTTAGCCCGGTCTGCTACATAGATCAAGCCATCTCTGGAGCCAGAGATACCGTGCGGAGTTCGGAACTGACGTGACGGTTCCCCCGCAGTTGGGTCCGGCCGGTACGCGTCGTCAGGTCGTTCTCCATATGCTCCCCAGTGACGAAGGTATTCCCCAGTCTCACCGTCGAAGACAATTACACGACGGTTCGCGTATCCATCTGCCACAAAGACCTCGTTGTCATCTGGATCGACCCATATTTCAGCTGGTCGCCCCATAAGCTCGGTATCATTACTTCCACCGGTCTCATCAAACCGACCAATCGTCATAAGGTGCTGTCCGTCTCTCGAGAACTTCAGTGTAAGGTTGCTCTCGCGGGCATTGGTCCACACGAAATCGTTGTGGTCAATAAATAGCCCGTGGACAACGCTCCAATTCCCCTCTGGTCCACTCGCACTCCAACTCTGAACCAAGGTCCCATTCCTGTCCCACTCAGCAATCTCGCTACGGCTGGATGTCCAAATATGGCCCCGCGAGTCAGTCGCGATTCCGATTACTTGTCCCCACTCAAAGTCTGGGGGGAGTATCGGCCAGCTTACATCAGTCTCGAAAGAAGGCAGAGCAACTTCCATTTCGTTCGCATCAGGAGCCGCACAGCCCCCTATCATGAGAAGTAATGTCGTCGTGATAACTGTGACGTACTTCATGGGAGCGGTCATCTGCTTCTCCTCTCAAAACACGATGTTGATTCAGAAGACAACACTATCGTAAAAGCTATTTCTGAGTGATCCATCGTGACTTCGGTTTGGTGTAGCGGCAAGAGTGGAAGGCTGAAATCTTTTGAGTCGCCTCGTTCAGCGGCTGACGCGCGCAAGCTCTAGCAAGATCATTCGCACCTCATTCGCCTTTCCAGCTTCGTCCAGTAGAGCCCACAGTCGGTTGATCGTCCGTGGGTCTACATAGCCAGCTACTGAAGTCTGCCATCCTTGATCCGATCGGAATCGGTCAACAGCATCCATTGCATCAGGACTATAGACCTCTGCACCTAGCTCCTCGAGCGGGAGTTCAAGCATATCAGGGCGGAAGTAACCTAGTGCATGCAACATCACTTTGAGCTGAAGCACATCACGGCCTGAAAACTGCCGTAGCGTCCGAAAGCCAAGAGTCTCAGACACTGAGTTATAAATACGCCGGACTTCACGAACAGGCTCGGAATGCTCACAGACGTTGATGTCAACAGTCACGCCATCCGGTCGCCGAGACCTACCTGGACGGGGATCAGCTACCAGGACAGCTGCAGATTGCGTATCCCCATGCCGTCCATCTCCGCCGATAAGCTGACCGGCATACAGTGCTTCGATCATCCGATCCGCAAGATGCCGAACAGACCCTTCACTGGCACGGAAAGCTTCCACAACCCGATCAACTACTCCTGTGCTAACAAGGGAATTTCCTTGGACCGCAAAGGTTGACCCACTGCGCTCCGCGACCCAGTCACCCTGAGCCTCAGCCCCATATTGACCAGATCCAGTCCACTGTGCGCTTCTCCCCAACATGTCAATCACCCCAACCTGCCGACGCTCCCGCCCATCATCGGCAGCAACAACTCGGTCCATCGCCTCCTGCGGGGAAAGCCCTTCCTCCAGCAAATCAAGTAAGTCGTTGCCATACTCAAGCCGAGTTCCACCTTGAGTAGCTACTGCACCAATCCCTGGCCGTACCCATGGTACAGCATTACCAACACAGGGACGCCTGGTAGTCACGGCCACACCAGATTCACCGGTGTGAGGGTCAATCGCGACGATCGAAAAAGTGTGGAACTCGAGCTCAGGACCCCAGGCAACTGGCTCTTGACTCGAAGTCTCAACTGGAAGGACTACCACACTCAACAACAGAAGTACAAAAGATGGCAGATAAGGAATCACCCTGCTATGAGACTTTAACGACGATGGGTGTTGTATGGTCATGATAGGACTTCCTCCAAAAGCTGAGCTGAGGCCCCCGCTCCCTCGGTGAGCGCACGGGTAGCCGACATGTATCCACTCAGTTCTGAGTGACCGAACTGAATACGACCGAAGCCCCGTTTCACAATATCCTTGGGCGCTTCATTCCCTTCCGTCCCGAAGTGAAATCCCGGCTGTGGCGAAATGTACGCGTGACCCCAGCGGTTCAGCACAATTCCAGCAATGTCGGACTCCGCGTCGAATCCCGAAGAAGCAAACATGCGCGTCATCTGCTCGATGATTTCAGCCTCATACTCGCCATACGACTTGCTCAGTAACTCAGCTCGGCCTAAGGCCCCCTGTTCCTCGATAGAATACCCGGGATAGTTGAATGGGACGTAGAAGGTCATGATGATTGGCTTGTCCGGATCGAACGGCTGAGTGGAGTCTCCTGTGATCATCGGTCTGCGAATCGAGAAAAAGTCCCCGAAGCCGTCGAACCAGCGACCGGACGAAATCCCGAGTCGATCCAAGAAACGCCAATTCCGGAGCGCAACGTTTACGACAAGGACTGGAGCGTGATGAAAGTGCTCATACGCCTCCGTGATCGCCGCGGGCATGTCGCTCACGATGTTCCGAGCGACCCATCCACCGATCGACATGACAACCGCCTTCGCTCGGACGCGGCTGATCTTGCCGTCCCTGTAGTACGTCACGTTTACGTGCTCGGCGCTCTCTGCGGGGCCTTCATGACTGACATCAATTGCCGTGGAGTTCAGACGGATCCTGAGTGATTGGCCTGAGCGGTCCAAAGCCGAAAAATCGATGGGATTCGTCAGAATGTTCTCGAATGTCGCACTACCTTCGATGCTGTCCGGAAGGAGGTATTTCACGATATGGCGCATAATGCCAGTGTTCCCTCCCGGGAAACTGTAGACCCCCACATCATGGTCGCCCTGGCTGCTGTCATATCGGTAGGGGGCCTGGGTCCCCGGGAGCTCCAGGTCTTTTGCTGAATACGCCGAATAGACGTCCGCTCCCACCCCTCCCATGGAAATAGCAATCACAGGATCAAAATACTCCGTAACTCTGGGGCTGTATCCCATCACATCTTCAAGAAGCTCCTTGTAGGACATGCTGTCGAGCCAGCGGTCTAGATCCTCTCCCTCATAGAACTGCTCCTCATCTCGGAAGACCCGGTTCAGTTCCTCCTTGAAGTCATCAGGCCAAGGCATCCTAGCTAGGTTGTCTTGTCTGGGATTGATTATCCAGCGGGCCTCAGCACCTTCCCCTACGAAGTAGCCTGTGTCGTATCTTTCCTCCTCCCAGTACATCCCATAGTAGTTCTCGAGAGGGGCCCTGACCGTTGTTCGCGCCCGGTCCTGATCTACAAACTCGTATTCGAAGGGAAGGCCCGTGTCCCTATAGATGTCTGCGATCAGGCCGCTACTCCCCGCTGGAGGGGGACCAAAGTCATTCGAGCCCTGCGGTCCATAGAGTCGGTAGCCGTCTACATCGAACTCGTTCTGCTTGGCTTCGCCGCCGAAGACGGCGTGATTGTCCAGCATCAGGCACCGGCCGCTGCCCCCATTCTGTTTGTGAAACTGATACGCAGCTCCCATCCCAGAAAACCCGCCACCGATGATGATCAGGTCGTATTCTTCACCCGTGTCTTCGATACTCTCTATGAGATCCGGCGGGATACCATCGCGGATCAGGTGAGCGGCATCCCGAACTGACGCCACATTGCCGTTGGAGGTCGCATAGTCGCCCACCCCACCATAGCCGGTCCACGGGTCCACCATCCCGGGAGCGGTACGAGGCCTGGTGCATGAGCTGAGCAGGGCCGCTCCGAAACCCACCAGCGTCCCACCTACGAAGTCTCGTCTCGTGATGTCTGGAAGGGGCATCAGTTTCGGCCCGAGTCAGAAGTCCGTCCAACCTATTCGCTACTTAGTGTGCTTAGATGAGTTCCCACATCTATAGTGGGCCTGGGTAGATTTGAACTACCGACCTCACGCTTATCAGGCGTGCGCTCTAACCAACTGAGCTACAGGCCCCAAGGAGCCCGAGAACTTATAGTTTTCAATGAGTTCACTCAACTAACCCGTCCCTGAGGGCAGGCCAGCTCTGTTCAAGTTCTCAACTCTGGGTATTCGGGTCAGTCATGGGGATTCCGTACCGCTCAAGTACTGGAAGCATAGTTTCGAAGTCATAGAATGTAAGCTGCTGAATCCGTAGCAGTGCACGGCGCCAACCCAGGTAGGCATCAAGAAAATTGCTCGCCGTGTCCGACTCCCTCTGGAAACTTTGTATCAACTCTAAAGCCGAGATCGAGCCTTCCTGATACAAATCGATACTTGACGATGACAGTTCATTGGCCAACGACAGATTGCCCTCCATCGCCAGCGTGCGCTCTTCGAATTCCTCGACATTTCGTACTTGATTCTGAACCTGAGAACGGATTTGCTGCTCTGCTTGTTCAATACGAAGTTGGACTTGATCTAGGCCGATTCGGGAGGATGCGATACTTGCGCTGCGTTGACCCCAATCCCAGATAGGTAGGTACGCATTTACGTCTATCGTGTAGGTATTTGACGGCCTATCCCACATCTCCCTGAAAGTTGGATCCTGCATCTCTCGCCCATAGCTCATTGCGAGATCCATCCTAAAGCTACCCCTACTTCTCGTATTCTCCAGATTGATCTGGCTTTCCCGGTAGGTAATGTTCAGTTGCCTCATACGCGGCGTGAGCTGTAGCGCAAATTGTGTGGCCTGCTCTACGTCAATCTCAATCGGCCGAACATCAATAATGGGCGTGAGAATGATCGAGTCAGATGGAGAAAGGTTCAGCGTGGTTGTTAAACTCGCAGCCTGAAGTCGGAATTGGCTTTCCATCTGCTGCACCTGCTCCACAGCGTTGGCCAGTTCCACTTGGATTTGGCCTAGGTCAATTGCTCGTACCGTATCCGTTAATGCCAATTCCTCTGCAGCTGCGACCGCTTCTGTAAGATTAGTCACCCGAGCTTCGTTGATGATCCTCTGATAGGCGGACTCAAAGAGTTCGAAGTACTCACCCGATAGGTCATCGACGATTTCAACAACGTCATCATAGAATTCTAGCTGAGTGTCCTCGAAGTCGAGTTCTGCTTCTTCAATGTTGTTCTTGAGACTATTTGCCTGGAAGAAAGGCTGGGTGTACCTGATGAAGTAGCGGTTGTAGTAACGCAGGTCTTTGTCACCATCGGGTTCCGTCTGTGCGTAACGGTAGACCCTGTTGTTCAGTGACAGGTAACCGTTCGTTGGGTAACCGAAGAGGATGACGGGTTGGCGGATTGACAACTCGGCCTCAAGACGCCTGGAGTCCTCGTGAACGATCTCATCGCGCTGAAGAGTAGAGTTCCACTTCGTCTCAGAAATCGACCTTAAATCTGGTGCGGAGAGATTCAAGTCTACCCGTGAACGCAGTCTTGCACGCTGCGACTGCAAACGGAATCGTGTGCGATCGATACCCATATTCAGCTGGCGCACTCGGAAGCTGTTGCTGAGTGCCAAGTCTACCATTCCCTCAAGCGTGAGGTCCACGACCCTACCCTGGACTTGGGCATGGACTGACTCACTAATCATCAGAGAGGCGGATAGAAATGCACAGATCACAAGCGATTTCAACTGTATCTTCCTCAAACCCATCTCGATATCTCCACTAGAAATTATTCTTCGACCCGAATACTCAGGCACACTCTTATATAAAGACACTCAAGCAACTATGGAATGTTAATGAAATCTGGCATAGGCCACTCACTCATTGTTGGCACTAGCTCTGGCTGATGATCGCTTACCCTGGGAGTCTGAGTGATACATGCAAATGATCGCCGACCCCTACGTGACGAAGTGAATGGAAGCCAAGTGCCCAAAATCCAATTTCGATAGCGCGATTTCTCCATTCCGACCTATTGTCTGTTGCCAAGTCAAGCGAATGAATCAAGTCATCCTTCTGCGCGAAATGAAGATTCGCTTCATTAGCCGATAGGCCCATCAGTCGATAGTCCTCTAGCATAGACCCTTCAGACTGTCGGAAAGCACTCGGGTCAAAGACAATCACCGGACTAGCAGCTAAACGCAGTAGCGGATGAATCATCTGGTATTCCTCTCGGATCTCGTCCGGGACTGCATTTGTACTCGCAACATATAAAACGGCATAACCCGTATAGATGATCGCGATCGCGATCGCGCCCCGGATAAGCATATGCCGGATGATTCCCCGCCCAGGGATCATCACCCAAATTCCTAGGAGTAAGAGTGGCACGGTCATAAGAGCCGCACAGACTAGGGACAGTGATGCGGCAAAACCCCATGTGTGGTAGGAAAAGACACTACCCCTTACGAGTATCGCAAATAAAGTGGCAACAAGAATGCCCATTCCCATCACCCAACTCACTGATCGCCTTAGAAGGCTGCCGGGATGATAAGTCATCCCAATTCCATCCTTCTGTCAGGCCACATTAGCTGGATCACTCGATAGGAGGCACTGCCTCCATCAGCAGTCCAAAAGCTTGATTGAGCGCTTGTCCGCCAACTCCTGAACCTGTGTACTTGCCGAGCCGCACTACCACAAGGTCATGAGTCGGAATAATAGTTGTGCTCTGTCCACCAGCGCCTCTCATACTATAGGCGCTCTCGGGCAGCCCCTGATTACCCTGACCATTCACCCAAAAAAACGCTCCGCCATATTGGAGTCGCCCGTCTGAAACCCACGTCGGAGCAAGTGTTGAGGCGTATTCCACATAGCCTTCAGGCAGAATGCGCTCACCATCCCAAACGCCGTCCTGAAGGTAGAGATTGCCGAGTCTGGCCCAATCACGCGCTGGCATAAATGCGAGCCCCTGACCAAGGAAGTTGCCCTGGGGATCCGTCTCAATGAGTCCATCCCTGATCCCAATTTTGTCGAAGAGATCATGCTGCGGGAATGAGTGATAGTCCTGCCCTCGGCCTTCCACCCCAAGACGAATCAGATAGCTAGTCAGAACAGGGTCAGTGTTCCTGTAGCGCCCGATTGTATTGGGAGGCCACTCTTGAGGGCGTGTCGCAGCCCACTCGTAGGAATTCGATGTAGCTGTATAGAGATACAAATGATCAGCGTAGATATCGCGGTCATAGTCAGGATCACTCGGAGCATTGATCTTGATTCCGCTGGACATGCGCATGATGTCACCAATCCGGATTTCTTGACGGGGGTCACCCGGCTCCTGCCATTCGGGTACCGGAGCAGGTTGCCATAGCTCATAGGTTCCCTGCTGGATGAGGACACCCATGAGCGTGCCGGTCAAACTCTTCGTCATCGACCAACTCTCAAGGGGGGTATGGATGTCGATACCTTCTCCATATCGCTCACCCAAGATACGGCCCTTATATGTGATTACGAGTCCAAGTGTGCGCGCTTCGGCAGGACCGAATCCAATATCAAGAGCCTCTTCAACCTTCTCCATATCGATTTCAGATGGCCACGATGCATCGGAAAGAACGTCACCCATCGGCCAGGGAGTTGTCGCTGCGGGTGGCAGGTTACGCTCCACGGCAGTCGGGGCAAAATGCACTGAGTCCTCACCAATTCCATGGGCTACACAACCCTGGTTCTGATAGCGCTTCGCAGTTCGAATCACACCATCGGGAAGCGTAAGAGCCACACGCTCCTGTTCGTAATCAACCACAGTGTCGACAACATGCCTACGTTCATCGAATGGAGAGATGAAGCCACCAACATTGGCGGCAGCGTCAGCAGGATCCAAACCCGTAATGAAGACACCAGAACAAAGAATTTTCGCAAAACCCGCAGTCTCATGGTGCAGCGCCTCACCCGGAGGCGGGCTGTACTCTGTATTGAGTTCAAATGCCTGTGCACGTGCAATCAGTGACTCAGTAGAGCCATCCGCATTCGGGATTTCTTCTTCAGCTACACCGCATGCCAAAGACAAAATGCATATGGAGAATGACCAAACTTTCATAGACGAGGCTGTGCGCATACCACTGCTCCCAGTACTGGTGGACCCTGAACATATGCCGGGTTATAGCAGCGCGCGACGGACAGCTTATTCCAGTACGCCTTCCCCAGATGTCAACTGGGCAAGCTGTTCTCTCAGTGTCTCTAGGGTCATCGCGGGAACAGCGATCTGATACTTGACCTCCTCGCCGTACTCTTCATGCTCCACAACAACCTCCAGATCGTCCAATAGCCTTTGAAGACTCTCCACATGGGGATATGCGACTCGCACATTAATGTGGACACGCTTGATCTTTAGTTCAGTCGGGAGGGTTTGAAGCAGCAATTTGACTCCACCAGCATAAGCACGGGAAAGCCCACCAGTCCCGAGCTTCACGCCTCCAAAATAACGCGTGCAAACGGTGACGACCTCACCCACCCCAGAATGCAGTAATACAGTGAGCATTGGCCGACCAGCTGTTCCGTGGGGCTCACCGTCGTCACTCATACCTATGTGGGCCGTACTCCCTGGCGGACCAGCTACAAAAGCCCAGCAATGATGGGTGGCGTCAGGAAATGACTCCCTCACCGAGTCCACAAAAGCATTGGCAGCATTGGCGTCTGGGGCATGCGCTGCAGTGGTGATGAAACGACTACGCTGAATTAATTCCTCGACCCTGTAGATTCGTGAGGGAATAGCATAGCGGAGACCAGCCTCTGATCTCACTCGACTCAAGCCGCCATGTCAGCGTTCAGGTGTAACAGCTAGTCCGCTGACATACGATCCAGGAACTGCCGCTCTGAAAGTCTCAAATTACCTGCACCTTCAGACTCCACCTTGGCCAGAAGTCGCGCGACTTCTCCTCTATTAAGCTCGTGCAATGAATCTAGGGCAATTCCCTTCCACCTCGCTGTAGCCAGGCGGTCCCCCACCATCCCTGTAGGTGATGCGTCGGGGTGGAGTCTCTTATCAAAAGCTCTCTTAGCAGCCCCTTTCTGCCACTCCCACCACTTGATGAAAACAAATGCAAAAACGATTCCTCCGAGGTGAGCAAAGTGAGCTGTACGAGAACCCATGGAGGGGTTCACTCCAGCATACAGAGATACGAATACAAGCAGAGTAGCAAGAAGCCAAGCCGGAATCGGTAGGACAGCCCACAGATAGATCCGCACGCGCGGCCAATACAATGCAAATGCCAAAAGGATGCCATACACCGCACCAGAAGCACCAACGACCGGATACTGACGCGAGAATATGAAATGAAACAGCGCTGCTCCTAACCCCGAAAGGAAGTAAAGCCACAGAAATCCCTTCGCACCCAGCCTGTCTTCTACTCGGGGTCCGAAAAAGTAGAGGCCTATCATATTGAAAAGCAGATGCATGAAGCCTGCGTGTAAAAACATGTACGAAACCAGCGTCCAAGGCCGCACAAGAATGGCCGGCGGATAGAAACTGAGCTCCACAGGAGACAAGGGATACAGGAAGAACATCGCGACATTCGCGATGAGCAACTTTCGGACCCATGGTGTCATTGCGAGCATGTCGAGCCTTTATCCCTTCTTGCCAGCCAAGTGTGTCTCAGCCTGAAGGACCTGATGCATTACCAGCTGAATCCTTTTCCTCTGATTCTTCCGGAGCTTCCCAAGAAATCTCATTACCGGGCACTAGCGCCGCGACCTGCCTAAAACGTAAGGAAGGTCTTCCCGTGTTCCCCAATCTCGCCAGGAACCATCGTAAAATTTCGTTTCGTAACCCAGCAATCTGGCAGCAAAGTATGTAAAGCTCGCCCTCCATCCGACCATGCAGTAGGCAACAACTGTGTCACCGTCCTCCGCACCTGCTGAGACAAAAAGCTCTGTTAGCTGATCAAAACTATGGACCGTCGGTGATTGCCTGCTTACCACGAGTTCTTCCCAATACATCTGGGCCGCGCCTGGGATATGGCCCGGATGTGCGGTTCCGCCTAGGCCTCCATCCTCGCCAGTGTATTCGTCGTCTGGCCTTGCATCGACGAGCGCAGTACGTGGATCAGCTAGTCTCTGATGAATCCAATCAGCACTGACAAGGATATCATCCTGTACTGCCAGAGAAATGGAGCCTCGATTGAATATCGGTGCCTCGATTGAAATCTCGCGGCCATCCTCCTGCCATCCTCCAAAACCACCGTCCAGCATAGATACACTACCCCGGAGCCCCACGACTTCGAGTGTCATAAACACCCTTGCAGCGAAAAGAGGATTCGAAGCGTATACGACGATATGTTGACCCTCTGAAACTCCGCCCATTTCTAGCACGTCATCGATCTCGACAAGCGAACGCATTTCCGTGCCCCACGCAGGATCCCCTTCCCATACGATCTGGTTCATGTCGAGAAAACGTGCCCCTGGGATGTGTCCGGCCTCATAACGAGTTTTCTGCATATCAGCGTGCAAGACGACCACTTGGGGATCAGTCAGATGATCACTAAGCCAGTCTGCCGATACGAGTAGGCCGGGGGGTTCTTGGGGTAACTGCGGCAGACCCAGCCAAGAAGCTAGAATCACCACGAGTAAGGATTTTGTCATCTCTTCTTTCCTCCAATCTCCCAACCATCTAAGCAGTTCAACGATGATGCTTGGTAGATATCATAAGATGCCAGCAGGTTAAGGGAGATCATCATCTAGTCAACGTAGTGCGAGTTTTTCATGGCTCACTCCCCGATGAAGGGATCTGATAAACAGCACGCATTTCGATCTGAAATGTGACGTGTGAGATATCATACTTAGCCATGCGAGTACGGACCTCGTCCAGGATACTTGTATGCTGAGCCGGATCATCGATGACCCCGTGAGCAGAAAGCGCAACGAAGCCACTCGTTAAGGTCCACACATGTACATCATGGACTTCATCCAGCCCTTCAATACTGCTGAGTGCGTCTAATACCACATCCATGTCGACATGTGTGGGTACCGCCTCAAGAAGTACTTCAGTTGCTTCGCGCACTAGCTTCCACGCGCCGAATAGAATCAACAAGGCAATAACCACCGAGATAATCGGATCTGCCGGAGTCCAGCCTGTGTTAATGATGATTACCCCAGCGACAATTGCACCCACGGATCCCAGGAGATCTCCAAGAACATGTAAATACGCCCCACGCACATTGAGATTGTCGTGAGCGTGTGACCGCAACAACACTGCACCCACCACATTCACCCCCAAACCCAGCATCGCGACACTCAGCATGACAATTCCGTTGACCTCAACCGGTGAGCGCAATCGCTGCCAAGCCTCTAGCAAGATGAGGCCGGAAATTACGAGTAGCGTCGCCCCATTGATTAGGGCTGCAAGAATCTCTAAGCGCACATAGCCGAAAGTCTTCATCTTGCTAGGTGGTCTCTGTGCAAGCCTCATCGCGAACAGCGACAGTGAAAGAGCTGCCACATCGGTAAACATGTGACCCGCGTCCGCGAGAAGTGCCAAAGACCTTGAAAAGACTCCACCGACGATCTCGGCGACCATAAAAATCAAAGTGATCGCGAGAACCCATTTAAGGCGCCCTGCTTCCTTATGCCGAGAAATCCCACCAATGTGAGAATGGTGGTGGTGTCCGTTCATATCCTGCTACCTCTAGTGAAGACCTACGAAGAATAAACGTGACCTTGATGTGTCTCAACGATAGCAGTGACCAGACTACCCCTACGGTTGACTCCGGGGCCTAGATAGATATCTGGGCTTTCACTTTAGCACCCATAAGGCCTGATTTACCTTGATTACCCCAAAGCGATACAGCGAGTCCAAATAGAGCTAACGCATATGACACAGGTGTCGAATCCCGTCCTGTCTGGAGATTTTCGGATTCCATTCAACCGAATTCGTGCAGAACATGTCGAGCCTGGTATCATACAGGCTCTTCAAGAAGCTCAAGCCGACATCGATCGGCTTACGTCTGACGCGACAGAACCAACCTGGGATAATACTGTTGGATACTTAGAGTTCATCGGAGGGCGGCTCAGTGAACAGATCGCACCGCCTACTCACCTTGTCTCTGTTTCAGAGACACCGGAACTCCGAGAAGCTTACAACACCGTTCTACCCGAGATATCAGCGTTCTGGTCGAGTTTGCCTCTCAACGGATCACTCTGGGAGAGAGTAAAAGCTTACGCCGAATCCGAAGAAGCCGCTCAGCTCAGTGGAGTCAAAAAGCGCCATATTCAGAAAACTGTCCAGGATTTTATACGCGCTGGCGCAAACTTGGACAAAGAAGGAAAGAAGGAACTCATGGCACTCAAGATTGAGCTCGCTCAGCTTGAGCAGAGGTTTAGCGAACATGTTCTGGATGCAACTGCGGAATATGAGCTGATTATCACTGATGAAGCCCGGCTTTCTGGTGTGCCAGAGGCGATGCGCAAGCGCGCAGGAGCAAAGGCGAAGGAACAAGGAATCGCAGGGTGGTTACTGACGCTTGACTACCCTTCAGTTGAACCAATCCTGAAGTACTGTGATGACCGCAAACTTCGCCGCGAAATCCACACTGCTTTTGTGACCCGATGCCGAGATGGAGCATTCGACAATCGACCTCTTCTAGCCCGTATCTTAAGACTGCGAGACCGTATCGCTGAACTTCTGGGTTATGACGGTTTTCCGAACTACGTCCTTGAGGATCGGATGGCGAAAACCGGAGCGCAAGCAATGTCATTCGAGCGAGATTTGGTAAAGCGCACTCATCCTTTCTGGGTTCGTGATGTAGACGAGCTTCGTACTGCCGCTGCACAACTCGGTATCGAAGAACTCAGCCCATGGGATAGCGCTTATGTGGCCGAAAAACTTAGGAAGGAACGCTATGACATCGATGACGAAATCCTGAGGCCTTATTTCCCCCTATCACAGGTCCTCGACGGAATGTTTGAGATCGTTCGTATGACCTTTGGTTTTAGTGTAACAGAGTTAGATATTGAGGAAGTTTGGCACCCTGATGTTCGATATTATGAGATTTTTGATGAGTCAGGTGAGAAGGTGGGCGCCTTTTATACTGACTGGTTCCCACGTAAGGAAAAACGCCAAGGAGCGTGGATGAACCACTTCATCACCGGGGGACCGCAAACCAAGGGATTTGCTCCTCACCTCGGTGTCATCTGTGGGAACTTCACACCTCCCGACGGAGATGAAGAAGCACTCCTCACGCATCGGGAAGTCGAGACCATCTTCCACGAGTTTGGACACCTACTACATCACTGTACATCCCGAGTAGAGATAGCTTCGCGGGCTGGCATAAATGTCGCTTGGGACTGGGTCGAACTACCGAGCCAACTCATGGAAAATTGGACCTGGGAGAAAGAAGCCCTCTACTTATTCGCTCGTCACCATAAGACGGGAGACGCCCTACCGGAACAGCTCTATGAACGTATGATAGCTGCCCGCCGCTTCATGGGTGGCTGGTCTCAGATGCGACAACTCTCCCTAGGAACTGTAGATCTTGAACTCCATGAAGAACTGGCGCCCCAACTAAGGACTAGTGCAGCGAGCTACTCCGAAGAGGAAGTTGACCTAGTCCAGGGAGACCTCGTCATGGAATTTGGCCGTGAACGCTTCGAATCGTTCGTGATTGGACCGCACTTCGCGGAGCTTCACATCTTACCGGTATTCACTCATCTCTTCTCTGGTGGATACGCCGCGGCTTATTACAGCTACCTCTGGTCTGAGGTGTTGGATGCAGATGTTTTCACCCGTTTTCGTCAGGAAGGAATCTTCAACCGTGAAACCGGCCAAAGTTATGTAAACTCGATCCTTTCGCGTGGGGATTCAGCTGAACCCGGAACCCTATTCAAAGAATTCATGGGACGTGACCCAGATCCGGCAGCCCTTTTAGATCGGAACCTCGGCCCCGAACCTGCCTAGAAAAGTATATGACCAGACTATCTTCGATCATCACGGCAACCATCCTCACTTTAAGCCTAGGCTCCTGCGATAGCACAGCTCTAGCCTATGGAGATGCGAACAGCATCATCGCAGTCATGCGTCCAGACCTCTGGGAAGAGGTTTCTGATGACGTGTACTCTGCCCTTGAGTCGACGATTAGGACGGTACGCAACGAAAAAACCTTCACGGTCACATACCAGGACCCATCTGGTGATTACTGGGGTAATCTGCGGCGGTTTCGCCAGATGCTCTTGATTGGCACCATGGCGGATAGTTGGATCCAAGAAGCCCTGGAAGGTGATAGTGGAAATGCCTTTGGTATCCATCAGGTAGGAGACGTCTGGGCACGGGGTCAACAAGTCACTGTGGTGCTATTACCAGATGGCGGAGGTGCTCAGGAGCTAACCCCGTACCTTGCTGAAGTTCACGAACTACTCGATGAGCAGTTCCGGATCTATGCGGTGAACAGAATGTATATGTCGGGAGCTGACACAGCGCTCGCAGATACTTTGTCTATCGAAGCCGGGTTTAGCCTCATTCTGCCAACGGTATACAGGTGGAATCAGTCGGACTCGGTATTCCTTTTCCGGAATGACAATCCCGACCCTTCTGAACTCATTCGTCAAATAGGAGTCACTTGGAAAACTCCTATCCCAGCGGCTATGCAACAGGAAGCAGTATTAGCATGGCGCTCAGAGCTCGTAGCTGGACATTACTCTGAGCCTCAAGATCACGCTCTGGAAAATGCGTCTGCGGGACCGATTGAGCACCTGGGAAATAATGGCTATCAAGTTCGAGCTGAATGGAGGAACCCGCCGGACCGTGGCTGGCCAGCAGGAGGTGTCTTCATCACCCGAGTAATCGTTTGTGAAAACCAGAATCGAAGCTATCTGCTGGATTCGTGGCTGTATGCACCTGGCAAGGAAAAATACGAATACGTGATTCAGCTGGAGACAATCTTGGACTCCTTCCAATGCGGTTCTGCTTGAGGAAGACGGGTCACATCTAATATCTGTGAAACCTGCAGTCACAAAGCCATAATTACCGTTCCATCGCATTAATTATTGTCGCCTTCGCAACACTTACCGCTGTAGTTGCACATTGCTCTGTATAGGGCTCCCATAGTGATTGGCATCTTCCGTCGACCTCCGTAGAATGGTTACTTCTCGATCCTAACCACCTCTGGAGTAGCGCGTAGTGAGCTTCGTCCACCTACACACGCACTCTGAGTTCTCTCTCCTTGATGGTGCTAACCGGATTGGAGACCTGGTTTTAAAAGCCAAAGAGCACGAAATGCCAGCACTCGCGCTCACCGACCACGGATGCATGTTCGGTTCGTGGGCTTTCCATAAGAAAGCGTCTAGCGAGGGACTCAAGCCTATCATTGGCATGGAGGCCTACGTTGCTCCTGGGGACAGGAGAGAACGATCGAAGTCTGGTGTTGGGGGGCGTGCGTACTACCACCTGGTGCTGCTCGCTCGTGACCGAGTTGGTTACCAAAACCTCCTAAAACTCTCTTCGATCGGGTACACAGAGGGATTCTACCATAAACCACGTGTAGATCGGGATGTCTTAGCACGCTATCAGGAAGGCATCATTGTTAGTTCAGCATGCCTAGCTGGAGAAATTGCACGCCACCTCGACGCGGATAACTGGGCTGCGGCCAGAGAGACAGCTGATTGGTACGCAAACGTTTTTGACGGACGCTATTATCTTGAAGTGCAGGCGCACGACTCTGAAGGTCAAGCATCAGCTAATAAAAAAATCTTCACGTTAGCTGACGAACTCGGCCTCCCTGTGGTTGCTACGAACGATGCGCATTTCTTGCGACCAGAGGATCATGAAGCCCATGACGTCCTCCTCTGTATTGGGTTGGGTAAGGATCGCGACGACCCCAAGCGCATGAAATACGATAAGGGCCTCTATTTTAAGAGCGCCGACGAGATGACTTCGCGGTTCTCTGATCGGCCGGATGTTATTGAAAACACCTTAAAAATCGCTGACGAAGTCGACCTCAGCTTTGAGAAAAAATACCATCTACCAGAATTCCCTCTTCCGGATAAGTACTCTGACCCAAGCGACTACTTAGAACAGCTAACGATTCAGGGAGCGAAGAAACGCTACGGCGACCCACTACCGCCAGAAGCTCAGGCTAGACTCGACTATGAAATTGGGGTGATTAAAGGCACGGGTTATGCTGGATATTTCCTGATCACCCAGGATTTCATTCAGTGGGCCCGCGACAAGAACATTCCTGTCGGACCAGGCCGGGGCTCAGCTGCAGGATCACTCGTCGCTTACGCGCTGGGCATCACCAATCTGGATCCACTCGAGTTCGGACTACTCTTCGAGCGGTTCCTGAACCCGGAACGGATTTCGATGCCAGATATAGACATCGATTTCTGCTACGAACGCAGGAATGAGGTCATCGAATACACTAGGCAAAAATACGGGGAAAACGCAGTTGGTCAGATTATCACATTTGGAACAATGAAGAGCCGCGCCGTTGTTCGTGATGTGGGACGGACACTCGGCTTCCAACCTTCTGAAACTGACCACATTGCCAAATTAATTCCAAACCAGCCTGGGAGTGCCTTCACAGTCCAAGAAGCAGTCGATAGCCTCAAAGAGGTGAAGAGTTTATACGAATCCGATAGCAGACATCGACAACTCTTCGATTACTCAATCACTCTAGAAGGGCTTGCTCGTCACGCGTCAGTCCACGCTGCTGGAGTGGTGATCGCGCCGGGCCCGCTTGATGACTACGTCCCGGTCAGCGTCCAACCTGGGAAGAATGGCAACGGCAAAAATGCGATGTCAGTTACCCAGTACGACATGAATGGTCTAGAAGAGGTTGGGATGCTCAAGATGGACTTCCTGGGCCTCAAGACGCTGACGGTTATCCATGACGCAGTAGAAATGGTAAAGGAGCGGTATGGAAACCTTATTAATCCCGTTAGTGAAGAAGTCTATGATACAGTAGACGACATACCACTGGATGATCGTGCGGTATACGAAATGCTGGCTCGCGGCGGGACTTCCGGCGTCTTTCAATTCGAGTCTAACCTAGCAAACGACAAGCTCCGCGCGATGAGGTGTGACCGTTTCGAAGACTTGGTCGCGACCAACGCTTTAATCCGTCCAGGTCCACTCGATTCTGGTATGACCGATGTCTACATCGACCGCAAGACAGGCAAAACAGATGTCACATACCCACATCCTGACTTAGAGACAATTCTCGAGTCGACCCACGGAGTAATCGTCTATCAGGAACAACTGATGCGGATCGCGTCGGAACTTGCTGGCTTCACACTAGGAGAAGCAGATGTGCTCCGTAAGGCCGTGGGGAAAAAGATCAGCTCTCTTATCAAGGAAGAACTCAAGAAATTTGTTGATCGTTGTGTCGAGCGGGGTGTCGATAAGCTGATCGCGATTGAACTCGGGACTCAAATTGAAACCTTTGGTCGGTACGGTTTCAACCGAAGCCACAGTGCAGCGTACTCACTAATTTCTTACCACACGGCTTGGCTGAAGGTGCACTACCCGGCGGAATTCATGGCCGCGCTCTTATCGTCGGCAATCGATAACACCGACAGTGTCGTAAAGTATATCGGTGCATGCAGAGACTTGCCCCGCTACGTGCCCGGTCTTAGAGAGCCCATTGAAGTCCTCCCTCCCAACGTAAATGAGTCAGGATGGAAATTCACCGTCACGGAAAGCGCACAGATTCGGTTTGGATTGGGCGCAGTCAGGGGGGTTGGGCAGGCAGCGGTCAGTTCAGTTCTCGAGGCACGTCCAAATGGGAAATTTAATTCACTCTTCGAATTTCTTGAGCGTATTGATATCCGCTCCCTTAATAAAAGAGCCTGCGAAGCATTGATCGCTGCGGGTGCCATGGATGAGTTTGGAGGCCGAGCACAATTATTAGAAAGCCTCGATAATGCATACGGTGAAGTACAAGCTCGTCAGTCAGAAATTGCATCAGGACAAGGATCTCTGTTCGGAGACACCTCATCGCTTCCCCAAGCAGAACCACCACTACGAGAGATTCCTGAATGGGCTGAACAGGACCGTCTTGCCCGTGAAAAGGAAGCTCTGGGATTTTTCATCTCGGGACATCCCCTAGATCATTACCGAGATGTAGTGGAGGCCTTTGGGCCCGTCTCAAGTAACACTCTCGTTGAACGCGCAGGACATACTGTTGACTTGCCCTGTGTTGTCACAGCAGTAGCGAGACAAATTTCTCGACGGAACAACTCAGAGTGGGGTAAGATCACGGTAGAGGACTTCCAAGGAACCGCGACAATCCTAGCGTTCGGCGAAATGTGGGAAGCACACAAGGATGTACTCCAACAAGACGCTGTAGTCCTGCTCTCAGGCAAAGTGAGCGGACGGGAACGTGATGAAGACGACCCTCCGATCTTCTTAGATTCAGCTCGCCCCCTTGAGGAGCTTACAGGAAGCGGGGAACTATCGGTGAAAATTGAGCTGGACTTTGGGTCGGATGTAACAGAGAAAGCCTTTGAGAAAGCGAAGCAAGTGCTTACCGCCCACCCAGGGGCATCGCCCGTTTTGCTACAAGTGGGGTTGGACAACGGTGCCCCAGCCCCACATTTCCGATCGCGATCCCTTAAGGTCAGCGCAAATGGTCAAACTCTTCAAGAACTCCGCAAACTCTTTGGTCATGGCAAGATCAGACTAGTTAGGACAGTAGAGCCGAGTTCGGAGTTCGTGGCTGGTCTGTGAGAAGACGGGTAAATCCGCGTACGCTACTACCCTTCCAATCAGCCCTCATCCCTGGGAAGTTATGATCCGGCCCCTCTAAAGGGGCCGAACCAACAACCCTAGGTGGAACAACAAGTATGAGCCAAACCGGAAGCACCCAGGTCTCAAAGATGTCGAGACAGATCTTAGAAGAACTCGATATTGGGGATACCAACCTCGGAGGGTTCGCGGGCACTTGGATCGGATCGGGTCCTGATCTAGACGTCTACTCCCCTATCGATGGATCTCGCCTCGCCACTGTAACTCAGGTTACGGAAGATGAGTATGACCAGGTGGTAACCAGAGCTCAACAAGCATTTCTCGAATGGCGTAAAGTACCAGCACCGAAGCGTGGTGAGGTGATCCGGCAACTTGGGAATCGGCTCCGCAAGAACAAACATTCCCTTGGTGCGCTGGTCACTCTAGAAATGGGCAAGATCAAGGATGAGGGTGAAGGTGAAGTTCAAGAGATGATTGATATCTGTGATTTTGCGGTAGGGCTCTCCCGCCAACTGTATGGCCTCACAATGGCAAGCGAACGACCCGACCACCACATGAGGGAGCAGTGGCACCCCCTCGGTATCGTAGGGGTGATCACAGCCTTCAACTTTCCTGTCGCAGTGTGGAGTTGGAATGCTGCGATTGCTGCAGTTTGTGGTGACGCCACCCTATGGAAACCAGCTTCAGGCACACCGCTAACTGCACTGGCTGTAACAAAAATCGCTGCAGATGTCTGCACCGAGAATCAAGTAGACCCAGCTATTTTTTCTCTTGTAGTTGGTAAGGGATCTACAGTGGGTGACCGTCTGCTACATGACAGACGCCTCCCGCTAGTATCAGCTACAGGATCCTGCCGTGTTGGTGAGCGGGTCGCAGAGGTCGTCGGGAAACGCCTCGGCCGGACAATACTAGAGTTGGGAGGCAATAACGCCATCATTGTGACGCCTAGCGCAAATTTGGATTTGGCCATCCCTAGCATTTTGTTTGGTGCGGTTGGAACAGCGGGACAGAGGTGCACGAGTACGCGCCGTATTATCGTGCACCAAAATATCCGGGACGAACTTATTGCACGGCTAGTGAAAGCCTACGGGGGTATACAGATCGGAGACCCAACTGATGATGAAACGCTTATGGGTCCGCTTGTAAACCAACAAGCCGTGGATGACCTCCTCGAGGCTCGAAGCAAACTCTTGGAAGAAGGGGGAGAGATTATCTATGGGGGAACGCAACTCGTGGGCGACGAATACCCGGGTGGCCTCTATGTCACGCCATGCGTCGCTGCAGCTGAAAACCACTACGAAATTGTGCAAACGGAGACTTTCGCCCCGATCCTATACATTATCAGTTACGGGTCTCTCGACGCCGCACCAGCACAGGCAATTGATGAACTAGATGAGGCCATTGAACTCCATAACGCCGTGCCACAAGGGCTCTCTTCTGCAATCTTCAGCGAGAACTTCCGAGAGGCAGAGTATTTCTTGTCTCACCGAGGATCAGATTGCGGGATCGCTAATGTGAATATCGGCACTTCCGGCGCTGAAATTGGCGGAGCTTTTGGAGGAGAAAAGGAGACAGGAGGTGGCCGTGAATCTGGCTCAGATGCTTGGAAAGCCTATATGCGTCGCCAAACTAATACCGTGAACTGGAGCACAGAGCTTCCACTAGCTCAGGGCCTCTCGTTCGACGTCGACTAATAGCGAGATCTGGACGTTTGGCTGCCGACTATCTCCATGTCGCCCTAATCACTGAGGTCTTCTTCGATGATCCTACCGGAGAACGCCTTGAACGGGCACTGATCGATGCACAATCCCAAGGCGCTGACCTAGCCCTCTTACCTGAGATTCCATTGAATCGATGGTCGCCCGCATCTAAGAAGGCAATCGATGAAGATGCTGAGGAGTTAAATGGATGGCGCCAAGTCCTGATGGCCGAAGCAGCTAAATCAGTTGGGATTGGCCTCGTAGGAGGAGCAATTATCCGAGATCCAGATACTGAGATCCGCTATAACACTGCTCTGCTCTATGACGGCCAAGGAGTTTGTCATGCCCGTTACCGTAAAATCCATCTGCCCGAGGAGGAGGGATACTGGGAGACAAGCCACTATATGCCTGGCACCGAACCACCCCAGGCTATTGCTGACACCTTCTCTCTCACGGTGGGGCTGCAGATATGCTCTGATGTCAACCGTCCACAAGGATTCCAGATCTTATCATCTGAAGGGGTTGAGGTTGTTTTCGCACCTAGAGCAACTCCACCCGAAACATACGAACGCTGGCGACTCATCCTTCGTGCAAATGCGATCATGAGTGGTGCTTACGTACTCTCAACGAACCGTCCACGCCCAGAGGGCGGAGCACCTATCGGCGGCCCCTCCCTCGCAATTGACCCATTTGGGCATGTGATGATGGAAACCAACGATCCCATCGCTGTAGTAAGACTAAAACGCAGCATGGTAGAACAAGCTAGTAAGGATTATCCAGGTTATCTGGAGCGCTTCCCAAGCGTCTACGCTAAAGGATGGCTCAAACTCACAGAGTAATCTGATTGTCAGAGCGAGGTCTGCAGAACTCTAAACCCTCAAGAACTCGGCTCAACGCTCTCCAATTGGGGTGCTATACGGTCCACTCTGTAGGAACCAATCCTGTAAATGACCTCGTCACCTGAGGAACGTGCCCACCGATCTGAGTCTCCAGTACCAATGGTCACTAATGCAAGGACATTACCGCTTTGGTCGTATGCAGTTGTAACACCCCCCTGGTCCATTACTTCGAGAGAGTCTCCCTCTTCAAGGAACCCAACGGCTAAAAGGCTGGCCAATTCCGACATGACACCGTTCACAGCGGAGGAACTCGCCTCACTCCCATCATCGAAGGTCCAAAGGCTGTCACCTCTGACCAGAGCGTATTCGTCAGTATCACGTTGTATCTCTACTCGGGTAACCGCAGCCGTATCGATCCCGACCACCCTCTTGCTTCGCCATTCATTGGGCAATCTCCGGACATGAGTTCGCAGATCCCCCTCCAGGATATAGACCTCATCCTCGTCTGGAAGTTTCACATACGTGGTCGATGATCTCGGGCCCGTATCACCCACTAACATTGTCTTGGTCTCATCGTCTACATCGAATTCGATTGACCAACCGGCGTCAGCTGCTAGCCCCATACGATCATGGTTGTTGGGATTTGATGCTGCCAAATCGCCAACTTCAAAGGTCAGTATTGCCGTCCAGAAACGAAAAACCGCCGCGGAGTCCGCCCGATACCCATTGGCCATCCAGTTATCAATGCCACCAGATAACTCTGAGTTATAATCCGGACCACCCATACGGACTGCATTAACCGATACTTCTGAGACATCGTCAAAGAAGGTAGCGATATCTCCGGAAGCACCCCTTCCTCCAGCGCCCTGACTCGAGAACAGGGCTACGACAGCCCAAAGTCCAGCTATAACAACCAGTGCACCCACCAGCGTCTTAAGCGTTTTTTCACTCATGCCACGACTTCCTTCCATCGAGACTCAGCACGACGTCTTCGACCAGCCACCCGGTAAACCCCTATAAGAACAAACAGTAGAGGGACCCCGACTAAATTCACCCACTTAAGCATCACCTTACCGTATTCGGAATCGAATACAAAAGTAGGTGGCGTCCGGTCTTGGGAACGAATTCGAATCAAGGATTCGTCTTGGGCCAACCAGTCGATCGTATTCGCGAGAAAGATCAGGTTCGACGGATTGCCCTGCAGGAACTGAAACTCTGTGAAGGTCGCATCACCTACGACGATGATTCTCCCCCGTGTCTCATCTTCATCTGGAGTAAGCGCAACCGCCAGAGTGCGCACACCAAGTTGATCGGGAGCGGCGGTCCACTCTTGATCAGGGGCGATTGACTCCATCGGAGCACGTGTGAGACCGGATGGCGTAGTTTGCCAAAGGGGTGTTACCTGCGTTGTATCTGTTATCTCCAGTTGAGCGGCCCACGCAAAGGTTACCGCGTTAATGCCGGAGGTGATCGCGTGATCTGAAGCTGGAATCGCTATGGGCCATAAGGGATAGGGGGCTATCACATTGAAGGGTCCGCGACGCCCCATGGACACATTTTCACTTGATTGAAGATCCGCCACCACACTTCCAGATAATTCCACACCGCGATCGCTCAACATGGACTCTAGGCCAGATCGCACGGGCAGTGGATTCGGCGTTTGAGGGTTGAGGAGAATTGATTCCATCAATAGAAGTGTGGCGCCACCCTGGTCTATGTATTCTTCAACACGCTGCACTGCTAAGCTGTCTAGAGTAGCCGTCGCACCCGCCACAATAAGCACTGCCGTTGAAGTACCTGAAATTCCCGAACCCGACTCACCTGCAATATCCACCGAACCGATCTCATAACGATCGCCTAAGCTTTCACGAAGCCCAGGAATGTCATCTATCCCTTTCGTGTCAAAGCCCTCAACAAAGTTGACTTGAGGACGGGCTTCCGTCGTCATACGATAAATTGCTGATGCTACACGAAACTCCAGATCGTCAGTGCGTTCGATGAGTGGCATGACTTCCTGGTCATCTGCATAAGTCATCGCTAGCCCATAGTACCCTCTCCGGATCTGGAATTCGTCATCCCTCAGGACGTTGAACTCGATCGGGAAAATACCGAAGGCGGAAGCTTCGCTTACTGCGTCTTCATCATCATCCGGATTCAGTTCACTCACTACCACACTCCCACCCGAAGCTGTCCGCATATCCGCAAGCAAGTCCCGAACGTCACGGAGTTGGATCTGGATTTCAGGGGGCAGTTCTGCGGAAGCATACAACTTTATTTGGACAACATCATCGATCTCGCCAAGCAAATCCTCTGTTCCCTCAGAGAGGGTGTAGAGATTCTCAGCAGTCAGATCAAGCCGGCCTCGAACATAGCTTCCAAGCAAATTGGCCATTAACACTAGAACGATGAAAACCGCGGAGCCTAAGCGTAGTCGCTTAAACTCAGCTCGAATGTGGCTTAGCCGTTCTCTGCTCACCGCTCCAACAGCTAACACTAGGAACAGGGCAGTGGTAGATACGAAGTAGAGGACATCCCGAAGATCGACGACACCTCGAGCGACATTTTCAAAGTGACTGACTACCGAGAGCCGTGCGAGTGCACCCGAAAGTCCAGGGGGCAAGCCAATCTGCACTACCGGCAAACCAATCAAGAACAGCACAAAGCTCAATGCGGCAGCAACGATGAATGCAGTAATCTGGTTACGAGTCATACTCGAAGCCCAGATGCCGAGCGCTACCAATTGGCCCGCAAGCAGTGCCGCACCTACATACTGAGCGATCACGATCCCAGGGTCAGCTTCTGATGCCATCAGCATCCCAATCGCTGTTGGCACAGTACCAGCAAGCACAATGAGAACGAAGATCCAATTGCCTAGGAACTTCCCAGCAATGACCTCGGCCTCAGAAAGAGGCTGAGCCATCAACCATTCAAGGGTTCCTCCTCGCCGCTCTTCTGCGAGTGTGCGCATCGTTGCTGCCGGAACAAAAACCGCAAAAAGAATAGGTAGCAAATCGAAGAGGGGCCTCATCGAAGCCAGGTTCGACGCGTACATATTGCGGAAACCCAAAAAGAGAGAGATGCCCAGAAACGCTACCGCCAAGACGTAAGCAGTGGGCTGATCGAAGTATCCACGCACTTCGTGCCGAGCAACAGTCCAGATTCTTCGCATCACGAGTCCCCCTCAACTTCAGAATCCTTCTGCGAAGCCACTAACTGAGGATTTTCTTCCTTCAATCCCTCTGAAGTGAGATCACGGAATACTTGTTCGAGACTGGCACGCTCACGATGCAATTCCCATAGCATCCAATTGTTGTCACGGGCAACAGAGAAGATCTTCGGCCTAAGGTCTTCTTCTGTGATTGCCTCAAGTGTGACACGGACACGGCCTTCGACTTCCTGGACTGTATGACCCGACACCCCAGACATGCCGGACAGCGTTTCTGTGATACCACTGCCTTGAGCCTCAATAATATAGCGAGCTGCTCCACTCTGATTTGCAAGAAGGTCTTGGACGCTTCCGATCGCAGCGAGTGCCCCGCGACTGAGGATAACCAAACGCGAACATGTCGCTTCAACTTCCTGCATGACATGTGTACTCAGTAGAACGGTCCGCTCCCTGCCGAGGTTAGCCACAAGCCGCCTAATCTCGACCCTCTGGTTTGGGTCTAACCCTTCAGTTGGTTCATCTAAGATCAGGACTTCCGGACGATGTAGGATGGCTGCAGCCAATCCGATCCTTTGGCGATAGCCCTTCGAACACTCACCTACAGGTCGATAGAAAACACTCCCTAAAGCTGTTTCTTCCACCGCGCTTCCAATGCCCATACGGGTGTCTTCTAGAGACAAGCCCCGGAGATCAGCCACGTGCTGCAGGTAGTCAGCAACCAACATCTCATCGTACAAAGGGTTTGCTTCAGGCAAATATCCAACCCGACGTTTTGCTTCCGTGAGATCTTTCGTGATGGGGATTCCATCAAAGAGGACCTCACCCTTATCAGGTTGAAGAGTACCCGTGATCATCCTCATCGTCGTCGTCTTCCCGGCGCCATTCGGTCCGAGGAACCCAACGACTTCGCCACGGTCGACAGTGAAAGTCAAGTCGTCCACTGCAGTCACCGAGCCGTAGTTCTTACTTACGCCATTAACTGCAATCATTCGCACTCCTAAGAGCAACAAAGCCACATCGGGCTATCGCTCGACGTGGCGGCTGGCACGATGGACCCATATGGCCAGTCGGGCGAGTAACCAAAGTCAGTTTTCTAACCAACCTAGAAAAGAATGAAAGCAAGCTTTCCTAGGGCTCCGATACTCTAAAAGTGCCCTTGGGAGTTGTCCACACCTACCTACGCCGAGCGCCGTCTTCTCCTCCGGGACCTCTTTGGCTTGCGACCACTATTCGGATGACCAAGGTGTTTCCATGTCTCACCTCGCCTCAGCATGTAGATCGTGCTTGCTGATACATTGAGCTCTTTGGCCCAATCTGATCCAGACATTCTCCAACGATCAGCGTCCTCATCCCAATCGTCCAAAACCTGTCGAGCTACCTCCTCAGTCAGTTCTGCATGAGGAGAGTTCTCTCCCCTCAACCAAACATTCGAACCCAACCAGCGATCTACTTTCTGGATCGGCCCCGGGATCTTCCGGCCCGTATGCCCCAAGCAGTAGTGGCGAACTTGGTCAACCGAAAAGCCAGGATAGAGCCTAGCAATTTCCGCATATAAGCAACCCTCTTCAGCTAAGTCTCTCCACTTTTTAACGAGGGAAACTTCAGGTCTTGGCATTCGTACGATCTCCCTGGAGTGATCAGTTTTATTTTCTCTTTCAGCCTGCCTTATACCACAAAAATCCACGAAGTTCCACTTGTTACGGGATCATTCGAAGAACGTGGGAGACAACCGCTCCCACAGACGGCAGGGAACACAAGATGTTACGGTGTACACCGTAACAAGAAGCTATACAGGTGGTGTACTTTGATTCATGATGCGTTCTCGAAATTTCGCAATTTTTGGCGCAATTACAAGTTGGCAATACGGCTGCTCGGCGTTCCTCTCAAAGTACCGGTCATGATAATCTTCCGCCGGATAGAATACCTCGAGAGGCGCTACCTCTGTGACGATCGGATCAACCCATGGCCCGTCTCTGTCGAGCCCGTCGATAAGGTCCAATGCGGTCTCTCGCTGACCGTCAGTATGGTGGAATATCGCTGAACGGTACTGGGTACCAACATCGTTTCCTTGTCTGTTCAGCGTTGTCGGATCATGAACTACAAAGAAGACTTCAAGAAGCTCCCGAAATGTGACGATCTCCGAGTCGAAGTCGATTTGGATGACTTCAGCGTGTCCGGTAGAGCCACCACAAACCTGATTGTAACTAGGGTTAACTAGGTTACCGCCGGTGTATCCCGATTTGACGTTAGTTACGCCTGAGACCATCTCGAAAACAGCCTCAAGACACCAGAAGCAACCACCCCCGAGGGTGATTGAATCCATTCTGGACATCATGTCACTCCGATCATGACACCACCTTCTTCTCATCCTTTTCAGGCCGCTCCCAAGGCGTCCACTCAATATTCCTCACGTGCTTCTGGATCCACCGGATCTCTTCCACATCCCGAGTACGCTGATGACGCGGTTCTCGGAACCCGTGAGGCTCACGTGGAAAGCGGATGTAGCGCGTAATCTTGCCCTGATCCTTCAGTGCTTGGAAGAACATCATACTCTGAGGTTCAGTATCAGTTCTATCATTAATGCCATGCAGGACAAGCGTCGGTGTGGTCACATTAGCAATATGGGTCAGTGCAGAACGTTCTCTCCATTCGTCTGGATTATCCCATGGAGTACCGCCTATATACCATAGTCGGACGTCGTGGTTGAACCCGGGGCCATATTCAGATGTCCAGTCTGACACCATAGCGCCCACGGATGCCCCCTTGAACCGATCCGTCTGGGTGATGGTCCAGCCACCAAGGATGCCACCATAGCTCCAACCACGTAGACCTAACTTGTTGGGATCTGCTATCCCACGACTTATCAACTCATCAACACCAGTCATGAGATCTTCATAATCTCCACTTCCGATGTCATAAAGATTGCCTCGAAGCAGATCATCATCGTAACCGGAACTCCCCCGCACATTAGGGAACAGTTGGGCGTATCCAAGCCCGGCCCAGACGTGGTTTGATGCCGAGAAGGAATTCCGGAAAACACCAGCAGGACCCCCGTGAATATGAAGTAGCAAAGGGAGCGCACCGGATTGGTATTCAGCGGGCAGCATCAAGATCCCCTCGATCTCGGTCCCGTCCCTGCTCTCCCAACGGATAACCTCACCCTGACCTAATACAATCTCGTCAGTGATCGTTGGATTCACATCGGTCAATTGTACTGCGTCCGTTCCATCCGTTAGTCCAACCCAGATGTCCGCAGGAGTATCAAAATTCTGAAACACGTAGGCCATCTTCGTACGATCTCTAGAAAATGAAGAAGGTGCTAGAGACCCAACGGACGAAGTGATCTGTTCAACTGAGTCTGAGCCTAAGTTGATTCGATAGAGATTATTATTCGTGCCGTGCAGGCCACTAAACAGGATTGCAGAGGCATCGGGAGCCCACACAAAGTTCCCGATATTTCCATCAAACGCCCCTGAGACAATGCGCCGGCCACCCCCATCAGGGTCCATCACCCATATCTTATCAAGAAGCAACTCCCATTCACCATCAGTGCGAGCAGTATAGGCAAATGAGTCGCCATCCGGTGCCCATGATAGGGCACCTTCGGGCGCGCTATTGTCTGTAAGTTGTCGAACGTTACCCGTCTCAAGTTCCAGAAGCTGTATCTCGGATAAGTTCCCTTGATTGCGTCGATTCTCTGTGCGCGATGTAAAGAGAATTCGATCGCCACTGGGAGCCACCGAGAAAGATCCAATCCGATGGTCATTATCGGTGAGACGTCGTTCCACGCCCGACTCCACTTCTATGAGCCAGAGGTTATTCCAGTTACCGCTCTGTTGCCCGTTCGGACCTTCATCTACAAAGATCGCGTCGTACCCATCCTCTCGAGCTTTCTCTTCCTCATCTGTCATGGGTTCCGGAGCAACAAAAATGATTTTCAATCCGTCTTCTGACCAAGCATATGAGCTGACCGAAGTTTCATGCTCAGTCAGTTGAACAGCTTCTCCTCCAGTTGTCGGAAGTAAGAACAATTGTGATTCATCATCGACTGATCTAATAAATGCCAGCCTGCTTCCATCTGGAGAGAATTGGAAGTCTCCGCCACCGTCATCACCGATGTAGCGATAAGGCTCACCACCTTCAGCTGAAACCCTCCACCACGTCGTTTCTCGCTCGTTTTCTTCCCAGTTGAGTTCGGACCTTGAGAAGAGCACCCAACTTCCATCCGGCGAGATCATAGCACCACCAACCTGGACCATATCGAGGCCATCGTCAGTGCTCATCGCCCTCTGCTCCTGTCCTGCTACCGGAACAGCAAGAACGAACGCGATTAAGAGGGTGAGGTTACGCATAACTTTCTCCGGGTTGAACCTGAAAAGCATCATTCGTTATCCTAGCGCGGACCTCAGCCATAGGCCGCGTCACTAGGCATCGAAACTACGGCGAGCTAAAGAGCAAGGGCAAAGTGTTTGAGTCAATGGATACCCGAGTGATCATGAGGCAGCTCGTCTCAATCTTTCTCCTCTCCTGTAGCGCGTGCACGAGTGCCGTCGAAAACATCAGTTCGGAAAGAACCCACATTTTATACAAGCCAGAGAACCTACCTACTAATGCTCCACTGGTCTTGGCCCTTCACGGCTACGGAAGTAATGGAAACAATCTCCAGTGGTACTCTGGTATGAATGAGGCTGCAGATATTCACGGCTTCGCTGTGGCCTACCCTTATGGAACCACAGACCGTGGTGGTACCCGACACTGGAACGCAAATCTTAACATTAGCTCAACGGATGATGTGACTTATTTATCTGAACTGGCTAGAGATCTCCAAACTGAACATCAATTGGATCCCCAGAGGACGTTTGTTTTTGGAATGTCAAACGGCGGATATATGAGCTACACACTCGCCTGTGAGACCCGTAACATCTTTCGAGGAATTGCTTCGGTGACAGGTACGATGAGTGGATACGATTGGAATAATTGTAGTCCTTCAGATCCTGTTCCTGTCCTCCATATTCATGGCGTCAACGATCGTGTGGTGCCAATCGACGGAAGTATGAGCGCTGGAGGTGGGTGGGGTGGGGCACCACACGTTGATCAAGTCGTTTCGTTCTGGGCGGATTTAAATAGCACTACGACTGTAGATAGCGTCTTTCTCGCTCCGAGCACGCATGCTTTCTACTATCGAAACGGCCAAAACGATAACGAAGTGTGGTATCACCGAATTAATGATTGGGGACACGAATGGCCTGGTCCTCAGGACCAAACGGGCACAATCGCGAGCGAAGTGATCTGGGAATTTTTCAGTAAGTTCTAGAAGGTTCCCTGTCCTCTTGTTGGCAACAAGTCAGTTGCTACCAGGTTGCACGACTGAAGTAACCACCTCCAAAGCAGTGTTGAGGGCTTCGTTGCCCACATCACGGTGAAGTACGGCACGGATACCATGCGGACCGCTAGGAAGCATGTGCACACCCTGTTCATAACATCTGTGAACGAAATCTCCTGCACTCATTATCTGCACAGAAAATCGGACTATGTTCGATTGGACTCGGGCAAGGTCAACTTCAAGACCATCTAAATCCCGAAGCCCTGCTGCAAACTGTCTCGCGTGCTTGATATCTTTCACTAGATCATCGCGGTGGTGCTCAAGCGCATGGAGGGCACCTGCTGCAATAATCCCAGCCTGTCGAAATCCACCACCGAATTGCTGTTTAAACCGGCGAGATCGG
>CAWVZF010000012.1:0-36493 GCA_963934665.1 uncultured bacterium
TCCATCAGGGATCCCGTACCGCCGGGATAGGCCTGGAAGACCAATGCCGGGTGTTCACCTTGGCCCAATTGAATTGGTGAAGGTGCTTCCTGCTCCTGCTCGATCCATCGAGGAAACGAGGGATCTGACGCCTCAAGGACCAGCGGATGTACTGCACCCGCAGCAGCCGCTGCGGCTGCTGCCATGAGGAAGTCACGACGTTCTATACCACTTGGCGATCTTTTCTTCTCTCCCATCATTTGCCTCCTGTCTATCTCCGAAGGTATTCGAGTACTCCGACGTGCTTATCCTTCAATGCCTATTCGGAACTGACCTATCTAAGCCATCTTCCGAGATTGGCCGAGTGCGTACCGTCGGATATTCAATTCCCAACTGTTCGAGGTAAGTATCATAGCGCGAAGGGTCATAGTAGAACGGACGCATACGCTCTCTCCACTCCCCCATAATCTCTTCGTTCAACCATATCGCCGGTTTGTCATCTGGTGTAATAAATGGGGTGTAGGTCGTCTCGACCGTCTGCACATCATTGAAGTAAGTCCATGCCGCTTCAACGGTCTGTCCATCCAGGAATAGGTCGAGAAGAGTAAGGGCCTGAACCTTAGCTCCAGCCAGGGAGCCTTTGTGTGCTATGGGCGTCGCCATAGCGATCCCATTCGCCCAATTATGCCCAGGGCCACCCGGCATGTTCGCAGGGTAACGCATAGTGACGGTCGGCATATTCCAAGACACATCGCCAATATCATCCGAGCCCCCACCGCTATAGTTCGCCAGGTTGATTGGCCCTCTTAGAGGCGGAACCTGAGCAGGTAGGCCTCGCTCTTCTTGACCCAGATCACGCTGGAGTCCATTCGCTAAAGCAATGTCCTCCTCAGACCATTCCGGAAGACCCACACGCTCTATGTTCGTTTGCGTGACTTCAGCGACAGGCTTGCTGAAATGCCTGTTCCAAGCTGAACCGACCGTCATGATCGTGTCGATCTCTGTGCCCGTCATCATTGCCGCACCACGCGCCATCAACTTTGCAGCATCATACATTTCGACAACACGTGGATAGTCGACCTCACGGAAATAGAACCAGATTGTTGCAGTCTGAGGTACAACATTTGGCTGATCACCACCCTCCACAATTATGTAATGGGAACGCTGTGGAGGACGCAGATGTTCTCTCTTGTACTCCCAGGCCTGAGCAAGAAGCATGATTGCATCTAGCGCTGACCTTCCTCGCCAAGGGGATCCTGCCGAGTGCGCTGTTTCTCCGGTGAAACGGAACTGGGCGGAAACAAGAGCATTCCCGCTCGTATGGCCCCATGTGACTGAGAAGTTCGAGGACACGTGACTGAATAGATTGACGTCTACGCCATCAAAAACCCCATCCCGCACAAAAAATGCTTTGGATCCAAGCTGTTCCTCTGCAACCCCAGGCCAAATCATCAGTGTGCCATCTATGTCTTCGCGCTCCATCAATTCTTTCACATTAAGGGCTGCCACAATATTTACAGCCTGCCCCGAGTTATGCCCCTCACCATGCCCTGGAGCCATCGAGAGAATGGGGTCACGGTAGGCAACTCCAGGCTTTTGGTTTGACTGAGGAATGCCGTCTACATCCGATCCCAAGGCGATCACCGGAGATCCCGAGCCATTCGACCACCGCGCAATCCAGGCACTTGGCATGCCAGCAACACCCAGTTCTATCTCAAACCCGTGATCTTCAAGAATTCCAGTCAAATACGTCTGGGTTTCAAATTCCTGAAAGCCCAATTCACCGAAGCTGAAGAGCATATCGACGATCTCTTGAACCATCTTGGCATCTTCCTCGACCATCTGCAGTGCTTCGTCCTTGAGACCTTGCAGGCGAGCATCTGCCTGAGCTCCGAGCCCTACTGGAACGAAAATCGTAATGAAGAAGACAACCAGATATTGACTAAACCTCGAACGATGCACAGTGAGTTTCTCCTTTCTAGATAGCCTTACGCATCCATGATGTTGGGAAATGAGCATGAGGCGGATTTTCTAGCAGGGCAAGCAAGGACAGACTAGTTACCGATTCTTTTGCCGCGCTCAATCCAACTCTCGCCCTCGGTAATCCAAACTGCTGCTGGCTCACCCTTAAGATAATGCCCAAACCAATCAAGGATTCTCCGGTGATAATCCACCTGCTGCTCCTCTCTGATTAGGCTATGGTCTGCACCGGGGTAAACAAGCAACACGACTTCCTTTCCGGCCCGACGTGCATAGTTGTAGTACTCCAGTCCCTGTCTGAAGTCTACCACTCCATCCTCATCGCCGTGCATCAGTAGAACAGGCGTCTCCAAGTTCTCAATGCCATAGGACGGCGAACTCTCTAAGTGCCCCTCGAAGTCATCCCAGTACGGGACCGCCATCCGGGCCTGTCCTGTCTCCCAGTGTCCAGTTTCCGGCAACCCCCCATTCCAATGGACCGCACCCATAAAGCTCAAGAAGTTTGTGATCGCTGCTCCGGCTACCGAAGCGGCAAAACGGTCAGTCCGAGTCGGAAGATATGAAGCTTGATAGCCACCCCACGAATGACCAATCAGACCAATTCGGTCAGGATCAACATGGCCCGTTGCGACTACAGCATCGATTGCGTGCTCAACTGCATCTAGAGCTGACGGGCCAGGGCGTCCAGGTTCGTAAACAATGTCGGGCATCAACACGAAATACCCTTCTTGAGACCAGACTTGGTAGTTGTAGTAACGCCTCTCGCTAGGGGTGTAGTACCTGTGGAGGCCATCTGACAGTCGCTCGTACTGGTATAGAATGAGCGGGTACTGTTCCCCCTCACGGAATTCGGCGGGAAACACGAGGATCCCCTGAAGTTCGTGACCAGCATCAGTAGTATACTCAATCAGTTCTGAGTGACCCCACGCGTAATCGGATTGGAATGGGTTTGTACGCGTCACCTGCTGAAGATCGGAAAGATCCGTCCCTCCTACAAAAACATCAGGAGAATCGTCCCAGCGCTGGATACGCAAAGCATACCGATCAGCATCTTCAGCTTTGGTCAGCGAGTTTACTACAGCAGGCTCCTCTAATAGAACATTCACTCGGCCAGAACGAAGATCAGCTTTGGCGTAGCCTGAGTCTTTTGTGCGCTCGTCCATAAATGACAGCCAGACCGGCTGACTTAAATCTATGACATGCGGGTCCCCGAAACCGACATCAGAATCCATTCGGACGAGTCGATAAATACGGCCATCTTCCTCGCCACGTGTGATGCGCATCGCGGACGAACCATCCAATTCAACGAGCCAGATATCGTACTTGTCATAAAGAAGCACCGCCTCACCGGTATCGGCCCACCCTCCGATACCCCAAGGAGGATGAGGTCCTGGGTAATCGTGGTCGAAAAGCGGTTGTGTAAAGCTCCGGCCCTCAGCCAAAACTGTCTTCTGCATCGAAGCTAGGTCGACCGCAGACCAACGATCATCCCCATAAACCAACACTGGGCTATCCCCACCTCCAGCTTCGACACCGAATTGTACCTCTCCGGCAAGAAGCGTGCGTTCACCCGTCTGCAGATCAACCCGGTACCAATCTGCAGCGCCATCACCAAAGCGACGCTGAAACCTGTATGGTGTGTAGTCGGGGACAATCCCCCACTTCCCATCAGCAACAATTTCAACTTCTTCCGAGAAATCTTCGCCGAGGATTACAAGTTCATCATCCCTTACATGCCACGCTGCCAGAAAAGTCTGCCGTGAAATCTGTTCTGCACGGTATTCCTGGCTCCTGAGGACCTGGTCATCGTCCCAATGCCAGACCTGTACGTCTGCTGGAGAGATTTCCTCGTCTTCAATACTATCACCTGACTCAGCATCATTTGCTTCTATAGCCGTCCAGTCCCGTAAGCCGACAAAAATCGTCGCTCCGGTAGCATCAAAATCGATCCCAGCATAGTCCGTCATTCGCAGCGATTCAGGGATATCGTCCCGCCCGAGCGCTGCTAGAACCCGCGGATCCAAGCCAGAGTTAACATCTTCCCAGAGGAGCACGTCATGTGTATCGCCCTCGCGACCCTCAAGCTCCATCGAACGCATAACCCCGAGCTGTGCCGACTCGTCTTGCCAGCTCAGAGCGCTGTAATGTGCATCGCGAGAATCTAGCGTCCGAAGCGTCTCTGCTTCAGGATCGAAAATCACGACACTGTTCGAGCTCCCCCAAGAGGTGCGCAAAGTGGCAGCGATCAATTCACCTTTATCTTGCCACACAAACTCATCAACGTTTCCGATGAGCGTTTGCGCCCCTGTAGAGGGATTCATGATCACGAGATCGGCACCCAGTGTGTCCGCAGGCGCATAACCTCTCGCAGCTAACCAGATACCATCGTCCCGGAAAGCAAAGCGCTGAACCTCAAAGAGTACCGTGTCCACACTGTTGGCCAAATTGACCAAACCGAGTCTGTCCCGGATTGGTTCATCTGACTCCTCAAGTTCATCAGGATGGACCCCGGCTCTATACGCCATCCAATTCCCATCCCGACTGAATACCGGTCCTGTAGCATGCTCGAGCACAAGTGGCTCACCATTTCCGTCACTAGCGATCAGCCGCAGTTCAGTAGTCTCATCTACACGTCTGATACCGGACACAAGCCAGTTTCCCTTTGGATCAAGCTCGAATAGTCCAAGATTCTCAAACTGCCCATAGTCGGACGGGTTAAGGGCGGGCGCTTCTTGGGCCAGCAACTCATTTGGAAGCACCAGGATAACGCAGAAAATCAAGGCCGATATGAGAGTGCGATACATCGATTCCTACCTCGGTCTGGATAAACTTGATCAGACGGCATCAAGACGATGCCGATCACCACGCATGGTCGCAACCAGTCTGGAGACACCTAGAAGTGCTGAACACGATCCGAAAGCCCCTGTTACATTTCCCGGCTGACCATGTGCGTAGGGATATCCGCAACCTTTCAGTCGTGAGGGGACCTTGAATGAGGGGCCATAAAAATCGAGCTAGCCTCATGGATACTAGCGATACCCGTAAAGGGAGATGGTTAAGAGCTCCCTGGAGCACGATTCCCTTTCTCGCACTTGGCATCGGTATCCTAGGCTTCGGGAAAGATGCTGAGCAGGAACTCTCGATTGATCCGGGCGATTGGCCTCATTACGGTCGGGACTTAGCAGCTAGTAAATATTCTCCACTAGACCAGGTATCTGCTGCCAATGTAGACCAACTCGAGATCGCCTGGATCTGGGAATCGGCAGATTACGACCTTCTAATTCGTAATCCTGGGCTTTATATCAATCCCAACTACCAGGTAACACCAATCAAAATTGGCGACAGGCTTTACACTACGACTAACATGGGCCAAGCAGTGGCTCTCGATCCGGAAACTGGCATTGAGCAATGGCGCTATGACCCATACGCGGAAGGACTCAGAGATCGCCCCACCGGCCGAACGAATAGAGGTGTTGCCTACTGGAGTGATGGTACGAATGACAGAGTTTTTCTCGGATCAGGCCAATACCTAGTAGCCCTAGATGCAGCCACAGGAAGTGTTCTAGAAGGTTTCGGTGAGGGAGGGGTGATCGACTTAGCGGTTGATTTAGATCCTAGAGTGACGACATACACTTGGAGATCTCCTCCGATTGTTGTTCGTAACGCTGTGATCGTCGGCTCACAAGCGATGGCACCCAATAGAAACTGGCAGACCGCTCCTCCTGGGTATGTGAGGGCTTTTGATACCAATTCGGGCGAACTGCTTTGGCGATTTAGCCCAATCCCTGGGCCAGGAGATCCAGCAATCGATACTTGGGCAGACTCCTCTTGGGCCTACAGCGGTAATGGTAATGTCTGGACAATGATGAGTGCTGACGAGGAACTGGGGCACGTCTATCTTCCTTTAAAGACAACGACAAACGACTGGTACGGCGGACACCGGCTGGGCGACAATCTATATGGAGAAAGTGTAGCTGCAGTCGATGTAGAAACAGGTGAAAGAGTGTGGCACTATCAGATGACGAGGCACGGTCTCTGGGACTATGACCCACCTGCAGCCCCGAACGTTCTAGACGTAGTCGTTGATGGCCGACCGAGGAAAGTGGTAGCACAAGTTACCAAGCAAGCCTTCGTATTCGCGTTCGATCGGCAGACCGGTGAGCCAATATGGCCAATCGAAGACCGACCCGTTCCTCCCTCTGAAGTTCCGGGGGAAGTAGCAGCAGAAACCCAACCCTTCCCTACGCACCCCGCCCCATTTGATCTACAAGGTCTTAGCATCGATGACCTTGTGGACTTTACTCCTGAGCTTAGGGCAGAAGCTGAGGCAATCGTCTCAGAATTCGTCTACGGAGAGATGTACACCCCACCCACACTACTCGATGATAGCCCTGGAGGCACTAAGGGGACGATCCTAATGCCGGGATGGGTTGGAGGTGCAAATTGGGGAGGGGCAGCAGTTGACCCCGAGACAGGCGTCCTGTACGTCCCATCCGTCACATCCCCAAGTGTTACCGCTCTCGTTCCTCCTGCCGACCCCGACAGCTCTGACTTCAATTATGTGAGAGGCCTACCAAGAGAGGTGCCTATGCCCTCAGGCCTCCCACTGCTCAAACCTCCATATGGTCGAATCACCGCGATAGACATGAACACTGGTGAGCACCTATGGATGCAGCCCAATGGCCCGGGTCCTCGTACCCATCCCACCATTGCTGAACTTGACCTCCCTTGGCTCGGTCAGCGCGGTAGGGCCGCTCCTCTTCTCACCAAGACCCTATTATTTCTAGGAGAAGGAACAGAAGCAGCGCTCTCAATCCTGCCCATCGCAGGCGGTAAATTTTTCCGTGCTTGGCAAAAAGAGACCGGGGATGTCCTATGGGAAATTGAGCTAGCTGCAGGGACCTCTGGCGCACCTATGACTTATATGGCCAACGGCCGCCAGTTCATTGTAGTTGCAATCGGAGATGAAGAAACGCCTAGCCAATTGGTAGCCCTGGCACTAGCTCGTTGAACGGACCTCAGGAAGGCTGGTGGGTCCATCCATTCAGTTCATGATCCCAGCTCAGCTGGGACAAATGCAACGATCCTGAGTGGCCCGCCGCTACCTCCTTCGATCTTCATGGGTAACGCAACGACAAAGCTCCCTGTAGCCGTTAGTAAATCAAGGTTCGTGATATTCTCGAAGCCTGAAATGTTTTCTCTATAAAGAATCACATGAGCACGAAAATCTGATGACTGTCCGTAGTCGATACTTGGCGTGTCGATACCAAGAGCAACGATACCCCTCTCATCTACCAGCCACTGGGCTAACTCTTCACTGATACCTGGGAAATGAAGCTGAGCGACGGCTTCCTCACCGGTCATATTGGTGCCTAAATAAGCTGTGCGATCATCCCAACGGTCTGACCATCCGGTGCGAATCAAAAGTATGGCACCATCCTGAATATCCCCGTTTACCGCCTCCCAAGTCGTAAGATCCTCTATTGAAACCAGGTAGTCTGGATCAACTTTTTCAGATACATCGACAACGGCTGCCGGACCGATGAGTCCCGACAGGGGGATCTCGTCATTCGTGAGCCCGCCATCAGCAAAATGAACCGGTGCATCCAGATGCGTACCTCCGTGCTCAGCAGAAGCAAGCTGATATGAGGCGTAGAACCAACCACCTTCGGTCTGGCCAAAAGCGAGCTCCTCAAGCTGGAAACCCGCGGTATCGGTCGGCCAGTAGATCGTTGACTCAGCAAATGAGTGAGTAAGGTCTATCCATCGTCCAGCACTGCCGTCGAATACCCCTGAATAACCTGACGGTGCGACCTGACAACTGGAGATTACAGTAAAGCATAGGATGAACAGTATCTGGACTCCACCTGACTGCCGGGATGTCATTGGCGAGCCCCAGCATCTGGACATCACCGATAGGCTTCCAGTAACCCCAGGACATGGTCAATGTCTGCCTCGGTATGGTCAGCATTAATCTGCGTACGGATTTCCTCGTCCCCTCGCGGTACTACGGGATAAGTCAGGCCAGTAACGAGAACTCCATTGTCATACAAGTATGAGACCAGGTCCTTTGTCCTGTCCGTATCCCTGATCATGAGAGGTACAACTGGATGCTCGCCGGGTATCGTCTCGATTCCCAACCGATCCAGCCCTTGCTCAAAATTTCGTGTGAGGTCCCGGAGCCGCTCCAATAGCGCGATACCTTCTGGACTATCTACGATTTCTACAGAGCGCAGTGCAGCAGCAGCCTCGCCAACTGTTATCGGATTCGAGTAGATGTACATCTGAGATGATTCCCGAAGGAAATGAACCGTCCCAGCATTCGTCGCGACATAGCCACCGTTAACACCGAATGCTTTTCCCAGGGTACCCACAAGGATGTCAGCTGGTTTGCTGTTCGTGAACTCCTCAGCCCCCCTTCCCGTATGGCCAAATGCACCGACTCCATGAGAATCGTCTACCACACATACCACATTTTCTTCGTAATCCGAGTCATGCCTAATGCACAGCTCTACTATCTCATCAACAGGCGCATGGTCACCCCTCATCGAGAAAATGCCATCGGTGACCACCAGCGCTCGCCTAGCCTTACCCTTCCACGCTTCGAGTGCGGCATCCAATCCCCCCATGTCATTATGAGGATAGACAGCCTTACCCGCTGGCCGACTCAACCTCATCGCATTGATAATGCAGTTGTGGTTGAGTTCGTCCGAGACCAGTACAGTCTCAGGTGTAGTCAACGGTGTAATCGTAGATACGACCGTCGCGTAGGCAGATGAAAAGATCATTGCGGCCTCTCGACCATGAAATTCCGCAAGTTTCTCTTCGAGAACGATGTGCGCGTCGTAGCTACCGGAGATAAATCTCACGGCACCAGGCCCGGCTCCGAACATCCGAGTCGCATGCTCTTCTGCAGCAATAACTTCCTCTCTCAGACCCATTCCAAGATAGGAGTTGGAATTCATGCGGATAAACTCTTGAGGCCCCTCGCCCTTCAATAGAAATCGAGGACCGCGGTCATCCTCAGCAGGCTTGACCGAAACCACAATGCTTTCCTCACCCTTAGCTGTCCCAGCCTCTTCAAGCGCCAGCACATGGTCATCAAGCACTCTCGTAAGTCTGTCTAGGGGCACGGAATCACACTCATTTAAGATGTTCAAGCATGTCTTTAGTCATTGATTCAATATCAAATAATGGTTCCCAACCCCACTCTTTTCGGGCAACCTCATCGTCGATACGGTCTGGCCACGAGTCGGCGATAGCCTGCCGGACTGGGTCAACATCGTAATCGATCGTAAAACCCGGAAGATGTTTCTGGATCTCGGCAGATAATATCTCTGGTGTAAGTTGCATCGCAGTCAGGTTGAATGCGTTTCTATGCTCCAGTGCATCCTGGTCAGCTTCCATAACAGCGATGGCAGCACTAACCGCATCAGGCATATACATCATATCAAGCTTTGTATCCGGACCTAAGAAACAATCGTAATGTCCATCCTCGACAGCACTGTAAAAGATATCAACGGCCCAATCAGTGGTTCCACCACCCGGTGGGGCGCCATGCGAAATCAAGCCAGGGTAGCGTACCCCACGGGTATCAACTCCGAATTTTTGATGGTAGTAGTTACAAAGAAGTTCACCGGCCAACTTTGTGATCCCGTACATTGTAGTCGGTTGCATCACGGTGTCCTGAGGTGTGAGATCCTTCGGAGTACCCGATCCGAACACACCGATCGAGCTGGGAGTAAAGACCGCACAACCCTGATGACGGGCAACCTCGAGCACGGCTTCAAGGCTTGACATGTTAACATGCCACGCACGTCTGGGATCACGCTCACCAGTTGCTGATAGGACTGCTGCTAGATGATAGATGAGGCCGACCTGATGGCTTTCTACGGCCTCGCCAAGCGCTTCTGAATCTGTTGCATCCAGGAGCTCGAAGAGTCCCGACTCCGCCATCTCGGGATCGAGTTGACGAATGTCGGTGGCAATCACTCGTGAGTTGCCGTAGAGACTTCGAAGTTCAGGAACAAGCCATGAGCCGATCTGACCACCAGCACCGGTCACTAGAATGTTCTTCAACTGCAGAAGCTTCTGGTACCGGACGCTCGAGTCGCTCCGACACTTGGTATGATAAGAACGAAATTGAGGAATAGTCGGGATAGGGCCTTACTTTCCACCTATCCTCCTGGATGGACTGTCATTGGATCTTCCAGGTCAACATAAATTTCGCTCCCCTTCTCACGAAATTCTTCGGACATCTGCTGCATGCCAATATCGTTTGCCGCGGCCGTGTCTATGCCCTGCTCTTTTGCAAAGCGGCGAATATCGTCAGTGATCTTCATAGAACAAAACTTAGGGCCACACATCGAGCAGAAGTGTGCGACTTTTGCGCCCTCAGCTGGCAGCGTCTCGTCATGATATTCCTCTGCCGTGACCGGGTCCAACGCTAGGTTGAACTGATCCCGCCACCTGAACTCAAACCGCGCCTTGGAGATCGCATCATCCCACTCTTGGCTTCGGGGGTGGCCTTTTGCTAAATCTGCAGCGTGCGCGGCAATTTTGTACGTGATCACACCACGCTTCACATCCTCTCGATTTGGAAGGCCTAAGTGTTCCTTGGGTGTTACATAGCAAAGCATCGCAGTCCCGTACCACCCAATCTGTGCTGCCCCAATAGCACTCGTGATATGATCGTAGGCCGGAGCAATATCAGTTGTGAGAGGGCCAAGGGTGTAGAATGGTGCTTCGTCACACCATTCCAATTGTTTATCCATGTTTTCACGCACTAAATGCATGGGAACATGCCCCGGTCCTTCATTCATAACTTGGACGCCGTACTCCCAAGCTATCCGGGTAAGTTCACCTTGAACTCGTAGTTCTCCGAATTGTGCTTCGTCATTTGCATCTGCTATCGAGCCTGGCCTGAGGCCATCTCCAAGTGAGTACGAGACGTCGTACTCGGCCATAATCTCACAGAGCTCACGGAAGTTCGTGTAGAGGAACGATTCTTTGTGGTGAGCCATGCACCATTTTGCAATGATTGAGCCCCCACGTGAAACGATCCCTGTCATACGTTCAGCCGTAAGTGGGATAAAGCGGAGTAAAACACCTGCGTGGACCGTGAAGTAGTCTACCCCTTGCTCGCACTGCTCAATGATCGTGTCGCGGTATATCTCCCAAGTGAGTTCCTCGGGGATGCCATCGACTTTTTCCAGAGCCTGATAGATTGGCACTGTTCCGATCGGGACAGGGGCATTCCGGAGGATCCATTCCCGCGTCTCATGGATATTCGTGCCTGTCGAAAGATCCATCACAGTGTCTGCACCCCAGAGAGTAGCCCAGCGAAGCTTCTCTACCTCTTCCTCAATCGAAGATGTGACGGCCGAATTTCCGATATTGGCGTTGATCTTAACCTTGAAGTTCCGGCCAATAATCATCGGTTCGATTTCAGGATGATTAATGTTTGCTGGGATGATTGCACGGCCCCGGGCTACCTCATCCCGTACAAACTCAGGCTGGACACCTTCTCGTATCGCCACGAATTCCATTTCGGGAGTGATTTCACCCCTGCGCGCGTAGGTCATCTGGGTCACCGGAGAACGCCCACGGAATGTTCGTCGACTCAACCCGATTGGCATTTCAATATCAGGGGAGGACATACGAACCCTGGCTGTCTCAATAACCTCACGCTCTCGAATCCATTCTTCTCGGAGCGAAGGAAGGCCATTTCGAACATCAACTTCTCTAGGCCCACTTGTATCATAAACCTGCAGTGGTGACTCACCACCGGTGAGGTGTATCTCACGCATTGGCACCCGAATTCCTCTACTCCCATCGATATATATCTTTTTCGAATTGGGGAAAGCTCCAGGGTAGTCGCTCCCTACGTCAGATGTCCTGGGTGCGACGCGTGCCTTACCATTTTCACTCATAGTGTCCAGCCTCTCACAAGGTTGATCCGAAGTGAGGCGCCATGATTAGACCTGGGTGTTTCTAGGCCAATTCATCGGCCGCGCTCCCTCCGCCGGTCTTAACCGGATCAGGTTCCGAGGGTCTCTCTCAATCCTCTACCGGCGACGATGTCCTGGTCGCCGCACGCCACTGAGGATGCCCCTGGCAGCTGTTTGAAACTAAGGCTTCAAGGCCAGATTTGGTACCAGCACAGAAGGCACATCCCACCGGCCTTGAAACAGACTCCCAATCTCTTGAGAGCGAAGCCAAAGATCGGTACTCACCTCACCGGTGTAACAGCAGCCCTATCCTGTTCACCAGTCCGACCTGCTTCCCAGATTGCCTACTATTGTGAATGACTCAGCAGTCGTAATAAAGGTCAAACTCATGCGGATGCGGACGCAGCCGGAGTGGGTCAACTTCGTTCTCTATCTTATAGTCGATCCATCCGGAGATCACATCATCTGTGAAAACGCCTCCCTTAGTCAGAAAAGCGTGGTCCTCCTCAAGGGCCACGAGCGCCTCTTCGAGAGAGCCCGGAGTTTGTCCATATTGCGCCAGTTCTTCTCGGCTCATGTCATAGATATCCCGATCAAGCGGAGCGCCTGGATCAATTTCATTTTCGATTCCATCGAGCACAGCCATAAGCATCGCTGAAAACATCAGATATCCGTTCGCACTTGGATCGGGGCAGCGGAACTCAAGGCGTTTCGCCTTAGGACTATTCGAATACATAGGAATGCGAACTGCTGCTGAGCGGTTCCGCTTTGAATAAGCGAGGTTCACTGGAGCCTCGAAGCCTGGGACTAAGCGTCGGTAGGAGTTGCTAGTAGGAGCAGCAAAGGCAAGTAGGGCACGAGCATGACGGAGTACGCCACCAATTGCATGCATACACATTGTGCTCAGTCCTGCATACTGATCACCCGCAAAAAGAGGAGAGCCATCTTTCCAGAGGGAAAGGTGAGTATGCATCCCGCTCCCGTTGTCATTGAAAATCGGCTTGGGCATGAATGTGACAGTTTTACCATGCTGTTTCGCAACATTGCGAATGATGTACTTAAACCAACCCAACTGATCTGCCATGTGCAAAAGTTCAGTAAACTCAAGATCGATCTCACCTTGGCCGGCAGTCCCCACCTCATGGTGGTGCGCCTCTACGACCATACCCAAATCGCGCATCGTATAGACCATCTCTCCCCGGAGCTCGTGATAGCTATCTGTGGGGCTAACTGGAAAGTAGCCACCCTTGTACCGTGGCTTATATCCTAGGTTGGGTTCTTCATAACGAGAGGTATTCCAGGCCCCCTCAACAGAATCGATCTCATAGTAGCCACTATGCTCGTTCTGTTCATACCGAACATCATCAAAGATGAAGAATTCTGGCTCCGGGCCGATATAGCACGTATCCGCGATACCCGTACCCTTCATGTGCTCGATCGCCTTACGAGCTACGTGACGTGGGTCACGGGAATAGTCCTCCCTCGTCACTGGATCTACGATATTAGCGAGCACACTGATGGTTGGACGCGCGAAGAACGGGTCCACACGTGCCGTCGAGGCATCAGGAACAGCCAGCATGTCAGATTCGTGAATGCCCTGCCATCCCCGAATTGAAGAGCCATCAAAACCTACTCCATCCTCGAAAGTCCCTTCATCCCAAGTGTCGATTGGGTAAGAACAATGCTGCCATGCGCCAAGGAAGTCCGTAAACTTTAGGTCTACCATTTCGGCACCGTGTTCTTCGGCAAGCTTAAAAAATTCTTTGGGGGTCATGAGCGTCCGGGTTTGTGATTGATCCTGTTGTATCGAGGTGAGGACTCAGGCGCGATCATCCCAAATGTTGCATGAGTCCCCGGGGCCGGGGGGAGCCTAAACTGAAAAGCCCTGTCCAGGCAAGGGGGGGAGTGCCACTTACTCTTAGCTGGTCCAAGCGACAGCTGATTTGAGCTAAACCGAGACCCGAGAACGCCTTCTTTCATCAGAGCTATCATAGATAGTATTTCAGTCTAACTTGATGGAGCACTGGCTCGAGGTTGAATCCATGCTTGTACTTCCTCCATGCTCTAGGAACTCTATTTTGTGTACCCCACTGAGGCACTGCACATAACCATCTTCCAGCTTCACTCAAGGTCGCCATCATGGTTCAAACTTCACGCCTTTTGACTCGCTCACTGATCCTTGCCATGGCACTCATGGAACTTCAGGGAGCATCAGCACAGGAAGCCCTATCTGTACAGGGTTTCACTCCTGAGTCAGCAGCTCGGCAACTAGAGCTAGAGGGCCAATACGATTCGTACCTAGACGCCGACAACCTCGAAGAATGGATGCGATACATCGTGTCTAAACCAATCTACACGGGTTCACCCCACAACAGGGAAACGGCTTACTGGATGGTCGAGCAATTCGAGTCCTGGGGCTTCGAAGTGCGCCTGGATGAATACCAAGTGCTTTACCCAACTCCTCGGATTCGGGAACTCGAACTCATAGAACCAACCAGCTATACGGCCCAACTTCGTGAACCAACTTTAGCGGAAGATGAAACCTCGGGAATCGAAGAAGATCGACTACCAACGTTTAATGCATACTCTGCTGATGGGGACGTCACGGGCGAATTGGTCTACGTCAACTACGGGATTCCCTCTGATTATGAGGAACTAGAGCGCCGCGGCATTAGTGTGGAAGGTAAGATTGTCATCGCTCGATATGGTGGTTCGTGGCGAGGCATAAAACCTAAGGTTGCTGCTGAACACGGAGCCATCGGTTGCATTCTGTTTTCCGATCCGAGGGATGATGGATACTTCCAAGGCGATGTCTATCCGAAGGGTCCTTATCGTATGGAGCATGGAGTCCAGCGAGGAGCCGTGCAGGACATGCCGCTCTATCCTGGAGATCCTCTTACCCCATTCGTGGGTGCCACAGTTGATGCCGAACGCTACACTGTCGAAGAAGCACCCACGATCATGAAAATTCCGGTGCTTCCAATCTCTTACGCAGACGCTCTACCGCTGCTAAGTGCGATGGAAGGCCCCGTCGCGCCTGCTAATTGGAGAGGGGCGTTACCAATCACCTATCATCTAGGTCCGGGTCCAGCTCGGGTACGATTGCACCTTGAGTTCAATTGGGATCTCACACCAGCCTATAACTTGATCGCTGTGATGCGTGGTTCAGACTTCCCAGATGAGTGGGTCATCCGCGGTAACCATCGTGACGGCTGGGCGATGGGAGCAGCAGACCCGATTTCCGGAATGGTTGCACTGATGGAGGAAGCGCGTGCCGTGGGTGAACTCACACGCACCGGCTGGCGCCCGAAGCGGACTATTGTCTACGCCGGCTGGGATGCTGAAGAGCCAGGCCTCCTCGGCTCGACAGAATGGGCCGAACACCATCGAGACGAACTGCACGAGAAGGCAGTCCTCTACATCAACACTGATGGGAATGGTCGGGGTTTTCTCTCCGCAGGCGGCTCCCACACGCTGGAGCGTGTGGTCAACGAAGTTGCTAAAGAGGTAGAAGATCCGCAGACCGGCGTATCGGTTTGGGAACGATCTCGGGCCACTAGAGCGGTTTCAGGTGATCCGAGTGCACAAAGAGAAGGAGACCTCTGGATCGCTCCACTTGGCTCAGGATCGGACTATACACCATTTCTTCAGCACCTTGGGATTGGATCCCTCAACATCAGTTTCGGAGGAGAGAGTGGAGGGGGTTCTTACCATTCTCAGTTTGACTCCTTCGATCACTATACTCGTTTTGGAGATCCAGGCTTTAGCTATGGAATTACTCTAGCTAAGGTGGCCGGCCGACTCACACTAAGGTTTGCTGATGCTGATGTGCTTCCACTCCGGATGGAAAATTACACGGAAACTCTTAACCGTTACGTGAGTGAAGTTGAAATCCTAGCCGAGGACCTCCGAGCAGAGACCGTGCAGCACAACCGACTCGTTGAAATGGATGCATTCCGTCTTCAAGCTGATCCAACGCAGACATATAATCCACCGATGAGCAAAGACGAGGTGCCGTTCTTCAATTTTGCACCTCTCCAAAATGCCGCAGCGAGACTCGAGAACGCTTCTACAGACCTGGATCGCATGCTCAGTGAACAACTGAGTAACGGGTCCCTGTCACCGGTCCGTATGACAGAGATCAATCGAATACTGCAAAAGATTGAACAGGCTATGACAGACACGGACGGCCTTCCAGGGCGCCCATGGTTTCGACACACAATTTATGCTCCGGGTTTCTACACTGGATACGGCGTTAAGACCTTACCGGGTATCCGGGAGGCGATCGAACAACGCGAGTGGCATCTGGTAGAGCCCCAGATGGAACGCATTGCAGCAGCGCTAGACCGGGTCACCGAGCTGCTCCGACAAGCTACCGGAGGATTAGTGTCATAAGACCGACCTAATAGTTTCGCCCTAGGTCAAAACTTGGGTTAGCCACTAATCAGTTAATCGCCACTTCCCTTCACTAATTTGATTAGTCTCGCGAGAGGGTCGTAGGACTGATCCACCACCCTTTCCTTGAGAGGAATGATTGCGTTGTCGGTGATCGTAATCCCCTCCGGGCACACTTTTGTGCAACATTTGGTAATGTTGCAGTAACCGATACCGAGTTCCTCTCTCAATTCTGCAACCCGATCACCCGTGTCGATTGGATTCATCTCCATATTTGCTACATGAACGTAGTGACGCGGCCCAGCGAACCGGTCATGAAGTTGATGGTCCCTAAGCACGTGACATACGTCTTGGCACAAGAAACACTCAATACATTTCCTGAATTCCTGAGAACGTTCAACGTCATACTGATCCATATCCCAACTTCCATCTTCATGATCAGCTGTCTTCGGGGAGAAACGCTTGATTGAAGCTTTTACTTCATAGTTCCAAGATACGTCTGTCACGAGGTCTTTAACGACTGGAAAAGTCCGCATAGGCTCGACCGTGATCGGCTTGTCCGCCGGTAATTCATCAACTCGAGTCATACACATGAGTTTGGGCGATCCATTCACCTCAGCGGAGCACGAGCCACACTTTCCGGCCTTACAGTTCCATCGGACAGCTAGATCGTTTACCTGCTCAGCCTGGATACGATGGATGGCGTCTAGGACCACATAGCCCTGATCAACTTCGACTTCGTAGGTCTTTAGCTCACCCCCATCGGAGTTGCCCTGCCATACCTTAAAGGTCGTAGTCTTCATCAACCTTGTTCCTCAATGATTTTACGGAGTTCTTTCGGTATCTCTGGGATCCCTTCTCTACGAAGTTCCATTTCCCCATCATGCCCTTTCTTAAGAACAAGATTCACTGTTCCCCACTCCGGATCTTTATCAAGATAATCCAGCCGTGAGTGCGCTCCACGACTTTCTTTGCGTGCATGTGATGCCATGACCACAGCTTCAGCAACCGTAATTAGATTCTGCAGATCAAGGGTTGTATGCCAGCCCGGATTGTACTCTCGGCTACCACTAGCTCCCATGGCCTGAGCCCTTGTCTTGAGCCGCTGTAGTTCATCCGAGGCCTCTGCAAGACCATCTTCTTCGCGGGCGATCCCTGCCTTGTCCTGCATTAGTTGCTGCAGTTCATACTGCAAGCGGTAAGGCCCCACATCTGCTCCTGGATCCCTCTCGAGTGGAGAAAGTGCCTCTTGGATTGCTAGGTCAATCTGTTCGTCCTGAAGATGAACCGGCGTGTTTCCAGCTGCGAACTCGGCAGCGTATTCCCCAGCCCGCTTCCCGAATACGAGTAAATCCGAGAGCGAATTGCCTCCCAATCGGTTCGCTCCGTGCAGTCCAGCTGCACATTCACCTGCTGCGAAAAGACCTGGTACGGTTGTCGACATCTGGGAATCCGAGTCCACTCGAATACCCCCCATCGCATAGTGTGTAGTTGGCCCAACCTCCATAGGCTCTTTGGTAATGTCGATACCCGCCAGTTCCTTGAACTGATGATACATACTGGGAAGCTTCTTCTTGATATGATCCTCTGAGTCTTTGATATGCTCTTGGATCCAAGCGATGTCGAGGAACGCGCCTCCGTGAGGGCTACCACGTCCTTCCTGGACTTCCTTCACGATCTTGCGTGCCACGTGATCTCGCGTGAGCAGCTCTGGAGGGCGGCGCGCTTCCCTGTCACCTATGACATAACGCCATCCCTCTTCAGGAGTATCAGCGGTCGATTCCTTATAGAGCGGAGGAATGTCATCGAACATAAAACGCCGACCTTCACTGTTCTTGAGGATCCCACCTTCACCACGTACACCTTCGGTAACAAGGATACCTCGCACACTCGGCGGCCAAACCATACCCGTCGGGTGGAATTGCACGAACTCCATATCAACCAGTTCTGCACCAGCGTGGTAGGCTAATGCGTGTCCGTCGCCCGTGTATTCCCAGCTATTGCTAGTGACTAAGAAAGCTCGGCCGATACCACCAGTTGCCATAACCACGGATTTGGCCTTGAAAACCTTGAACCGTCCTAGCTCTCGATCGTACGCAAGAGCACCAGCACATCGGCCCCCATCCATAAGAAGCTTGCTGACTGTGACTTCCATATGCACATCGATCCCCTCATGAATCCCATGGTCCTGGAGCGTGCGAATCATTTCAAGACCCGTTCGGTCACCGACATGTGCCAGTCGAGGATACGCATGCCCGCCGAAATTCCGCTGGTTGATAAGCCCGTCTGGCGTACGGTCCATGAGCGCTCCCCAGCCTTCCAGTTCTCGCACACGCTCAGGTGCTTCCTTCGCGTGTAGTTCCGCCATCCTCCAAGCGTTGAGGTAGTGTCCGCCTCTCATAGTGTCGGCAAAATGGACTTTCCAACTATCTCGGTCGTCAACATTGGCAAGGGCCGCAGCAACACCCCCTTCGGCCATAACGGTATGGGCTTTTCCGAGAAGAGATTTGCAGATCAAGCCAACTGAAGCACCCTTGGCTGCGGCCTCGATCGCTGCACGCAAACCAGCGCCACCAGCACCAATCACTACAACGTCGTATTCCAAGACCTGGTGCTGGGTCATTAGAAGATCCTCCAATCCACCCAGGTTCCCATCGCACACAACCGGACATAGATATCTGCGAATGCCACCCAAATCAGGCTACACCAGGCCCAAATCATGTGGCGGCCATTACACCAAGAAACACACTCATATGCAGCCCTCTGAACTGGCCTGCCTGCTAGCTTATCAATCCCTCCGCCGATTAGATGCCTCAGCGAATGGCACCCAAACGTGTAGCCACCAAGGAGGACTACGTTTGCTGTCAAAACGATCGTTCCTAGGCTAAGCCCAAGTTCTTCCGAACCGAATCCAGTTTCAAACCACAGAGCTTTCCAGGCATCGTGAGACAAGAAAACGAGTAGTAGCAGAGCAAAGGGCAATGTATATCGATGGGCATTCTGCAGAATTAATGGAAAGTGCCTCTCACCCATATAAGCTTCACGAGGCGTGCCTACGGAACAGGACGATGGTCCGGGCCAGTAAGCCTTATAGTAAGCCCCACGGTAATAATAGCAGGTAAGACGGAAGCTCACGGGTGCCCATAGGATCACGAATGCGGGAGAAAATACAGGGAGGAAGGAAGGCCACCATCCAGGCTCTAGCGTACCGGTAAACGAGTGTGCTGGATCTCCCCAGATCAGCGGTGAGTAGAAAGGCGAAAGTAGATTCCCCGAATGATAGTTGTTCCCCTGGAACGCAGCCCACGTGGAGTAGATGACAAAAGAGGTGAAGACAACAAAAACCACGACAGGCTGAAGCCACCATGCGTCAGTGCGCATGGTTTCGCCAAAGGTTCTCCGAACTGGGAGGGCCGTGACTTTAGACGGCATAGGTCACCTTTCGATAATGTGGAGTCACCGGTGATAAGTATCGGAATTAGATAACTCGAACGTAGGACAGACGTAGCCTGTACAAATTATCAGAAGTGCAGGTACGACACCGTAATATGGCGAGTAGGCAGGCAGGAGGAAGCCTTCGTTCAAGCGGCGTTAGCATTTCTTATCTAACCAACTATGATCGCCAAGCCCAAACCCTTGCGCAGCGCTGGCTGCACACCCTATCACGACCTCTCTGCCGCTCGCTCAGCCCTTACTTTTTCAATGACTTCATGCGGTGCAGGCTCATAGCCAGCAAAGTTACGAGTATGATGGGCACGACCTTGGGTGATCGACCTCAGTGTTGCCGCGTACTTATATAGCTCTGACTCTGGAACCATTGCCTTCACCGTGGTACGACCACTGGAGGGATCCATACCCTGAACCTTTCCCCTCCTTGAGGTCAAATCACCCATGATGTCTCCAACATATTCGTCCGGAGTAGTTACTAATACTTCGATAATTGGCTCCAGTAAGACCGGCCCACACTTTTCGGCCACGTTTCTGAAAGCCATCGAACCAGCAAGTTTGAATGCGATATCAGACGAATCTACGGCATGGTAAGAACCGTCGTAGCATTCAGCTGCAAAATCGACCAAGGGATAATTCGCTAGTACTCCATTTTCAGACGCTTCCCTTATCCCACGGTCTACAGACGGCACATATTTTGTAGGGATAACCCCACCCTTGATCGAGTTAACAAACTCATAGCCCGCACCCCGGGGCCTTGGTGACATTCGTATTTTACAGTCCCCGAACTGACCACGACCACCCGACTGCTTCTTGTGCCGCCCCTGTCCTTCAGCCTGTTTTGTGATCGTTTCTCGGTAAGCGATTTTTGGTTGTCCAGTTTCAACCTTGACCCCGTACTTCCTCTCCATGCGCTCGAACTGCACATCGAGATGCAATTCACCTACACCTCTGGCTATAGTCTGGTGAAGCTCTCCATTAAACGCAGCAGAAAACGTTGGGTCCTCCTCATGTAGCTTAGGCAAAACCTCTCCGAGTTTGTCCTCGTCGTTCCGACTAACTCCCTTAATAGCTACCGCAATGTCCGCACTCGGGAATTCGATCTTATCTAAAGACAGTTTTTTTCCTTTGTTGTTGAGCGTGTCATTGGTATGCGTGTGCTTGAGCTTGGCCACGACCCCAATGTCTCCAGCATGAAGTACGGGAACCTCATGCCGCTCCTTACCCATAGGGATACTCAAGTGGTTGAGCTTCTCTGCTCGGCCATCCGATGCATTCACAACTTCTGACCCGCTAGCGACCTTACCCGAGAAGATTCGGAAGTATGATAATTCCCCAATATGTGGCTCGGCCGCAGTCTTAAAGACGAGTGCTGCCAGTGGTTCTCCATCGTCGGCCATAAGCTCCTGGTCACCAACTATTTCGGTTCCTGATTCCGCCGGGTTAGGACACAACTCTACGAGCTTACTTAGGAGGGCCTGGATTCCGTAGGTAAGTGGCGCAGCACCACAAAAAACTGGGGAGATTTCGTTGCGTGCCATCCCACGAGCCATTGCATCAATCGCTTCTTCACGGGAGATCTTTCCACCTTCCAGATACTTCTCCAGAAGATCTTCATCCGTTGTGGCCAATGTCTCCTGGAGCTCGGTCTCCCACTGGGCTCCCTTATCCTTCAAATCCTCCGGAATTTCAGTTTCGTCATATTCCCCTTTGATTGTCCCCTTCTTGTAGATATGAGCCTTTTCACTGAAGAGGTTAATGATCCCCTCAAAAGCAGGACCTTCGCCAACTGGAATCTCTACAGGGAGTGCACTCTCACTGAGGTTCTTGATTTGTTGAAACGCACCATCAAAGTCAGCGTGCTCTTTGTCCATCATGGAAACAAAAAAGATCCGGGGAATTCCCCGGGCCTCGCAGTATTCCCAAACGCGTTCAGTGCCAACCTCGATGCCTGAGGTGGCATTGACGACAATGATGGCGGCATCCGCTACTCGCACCGCAGAAAGAGCTTCACCCGTGAAATCCAAGTACCCCGGCGTATCCAGAAGATTGACCTTCACACCATTACGCTCAGCGTAGGCTGGGGTCATCTGGATCGAAATTTCATGGGCATGCTCTTCGGGAGTGTGCATAGTAAGCGCAGTCCCGTTATCAACATCGCCGTGACGATTCGAAGTGCCTGACACGAAACAGAGCGCTTCTATCAAACTTGTTTTTCCTGATCCACCATGCCCGAGAACCGCGACATTCCGTATCCGGTCTGTGGGATATTCCTTGGCTGATGCCATTCAGAGTCCTCCCGGATCTCGATTATTTAGGGACATCTTCTACCCCGACGAACTCGGGTAGTAGTGAGCCCTTATTTGTCGCAGGAGGCACTCCTAGAGGGCCACCTCAGCTTATGGGGACACAGATTCTAGAAAGGCCTGAGGGGGTGGGCAAGGCACCGCGGAATGTTCGATTCGCCACCTTGAAGACTGGGGCCATACCCACACGCACAATAGCTACGCCAACAATTAACAAAGATCGCTTTGCTTTTAGCTCGATATATGGAATCAGCTATCAACGCCCTATCTGGTCCGCTTCCTCCTCGGTCTCAAAGAGACGTCCCGTGGTGAGTTCAAGCACAAGCCGATCAAGGTCATAAATCTCATCGAGAGCCTCTAAGATAGCCCGTACATCAACACTCACTGACCGATTCTTCTCGGGCAGATATATGTAATCTCCTGGGAGACTTTCAATATTTCCATCAAATACCAGACCGACTACCTCAAGGTCACGATCAAGAACCGGAGAGCCTGAGTTGCCACCGATAATGTCCGCTGTTGATACAAAATTTACCGGAGTAGAAAGATCAAGAGAGTTGGGCGGGTTCATCCACCGCTCCGGTAACGCCCAGTCCTCTTTTCCACTATGAGAATAGTGACGGTCATAGAGTCCGAAGAGCGTAGTGAACACAGGTGCAATTGTACCGTTGTACTCATAGCCACTAACCGATCCATCTGCGATACGTAAAGAGAACGTTGCATCAGGTGGCACTTCTGTTCCATAGATCTCGAAGCGGGCGCGCCCCAATTCTGAAGCAATCGCCTCTTCCTCAGGTGCGACTTCAGCAAAAAGGCTATTCAGTTCTAAGAAAGCAGGGAGAAATGCTATAACTGCCTGGACCGCAGCGTCCTGAGGGCCGATACCACCAGATTCAAGAGCGACTAAGGCATCAGCGGAATCACTGAGCATGCTGTTCGAGACCACCTGTTCCGCGACCGCCTCAGGGGTGCGTCCAGCAAGCAAGCTCATCACAGCCGGATGATCCGCGCCAAGATGCTCAACCAAGTCCTTAAATCGGTCGGCCATTAAAACTACATCTAGTTCCGCGGGGACTTGGGGAGTCCCTCGAACATTATCAATCATCAACTCGAGATCTTCAGCCGGTGCGCCACCCTGCTGCATTGAGATCACCTGGAGCCCAAAAAAGCCCCTAATGAGAGTCGATGAGTCGAGCATCGGATTCCCAAACACTGAGAACGCAGCAACTACATCTGTGCGACTTCTCTTCAAGTCTTGGAGTTCTGCCATGCGATCGACTAACCCACCATAGAGATCTTGCAAGGCGGGGTCAGTATTAATGGCCTCTTGGAAATCAGCCTCAGTGTCAGCTCGTTTCGCGAGGATCACTGGGTCGTGAAGCCCTTTGAGTTGGCCCTCATATGCCTTCTCAGTATTACTGAGACTAAAGTACTGGTTCCGCAAATCATACTGTTCAGCAATCTCGGGATTTTCTTCTATATAATCTTCCAGAACCGCCATACGTTTCCTAACCGTTTCAAGTAGGAATCGATCACTGACATCACGACGGTATTCGAGCTCTGACACGGTTTGAAGCCTGCTGGTTGATCCAGGATTCCCCACAATGAAAATAGGATCTCCCTCAGACAGCCCGTCACGGTCAAACGGGAAGTAAGTATCGCTTGAAAGCGGGGCACCGGCTTCGTCGTAAAGACGGAAAAAGGCGAAATCCATGTTGTATCGTGGATAGGTAAAGTTGTCTGGATCGCCGCCGAAAAATCCAATCTGCAGTTCAGGTGCCATTACGAGTTTAGCATCCGTGAACCGCCGAAATACGTAAGCGGATGTTCGCCCTCCGTTGTATAGGGAGATCATTTCTATTTCGTAGCCCGAATCCTCACCTCCACGCTGCTCTACAATTCGAGCTTTGATCTCATCCAGAAGCTCTGCTCTGGCTCCAGCACGCTCATCCTGAGGAACTAGATCCAGCTGAACGTTGACTTCATTCGTGACGTCCAGAATCTCAACTAGCTGATCTGCCTCGAACTCCTCGACTGTCCTTTCATCTTCAAGATTTTCCGCTACAAAACCTTGATCCAACAAGGCCTCACCATCCCCTGAGACCTGGGAGACAAACTCCCGAGCGCAGTGGTGGTTGGTCATGACCAAACCATTCGGAGACACAAAGGATGCTGAACAACTCGGGATACGAAGTGCTCCTAGTCGGGCCCGTTCAAACCACTCTGTGTCCGGCCGGAAACCATATGTCTCAGCGATATAATCGACAGGAGGAAATTCAAAGGTCCACATCTTACCCTGGTCGAACTCTCCTGCTTGAACCGTATCAAGATTAATCCTATCTGCCTGGTTTTGTGGGGCTGACTCATCAGGCATAGGTATCTGGATTACTTCCGGAGAGTTCTGTGATACTTCTGGGACCGGAGGCGGTGGACCAACCTGTGCACCAGCACAGCCCGTGAACAAGAGTAGCGTTATTGCCCAACGAAACTTCAGCGAACAGGTGCGAAACTGCCATCTCGAAACCATGAACACCTCTTTGGGTCAGATCAACGCCGAATCCATGCGTCCAGCGAATCGCGTAATCAGTAACCTCGCAACCCACTCCAAGGCGAACAACTGATTAAGAAGCTAGAACAGAGTAATGATCTCAGAAAAAACGGTGGCTCAGGCTTGACATCTAGTTAGTCCGATGGTGTTTGGATACCCGATCCAAGAGTTTTAACTCTTCAGAAGTCAGTGAGGACATTCCTTTCGCGGAAATCTTATCGAGAACCTCATCAACTCTATCAAAGAGTACCGGATCATCTGCATGTCGCTTACCCGAAACATTATCAGCTGAGTAATCGACATGGTTGTCAGTACGAACAACCGCAAGATGACCACTCCTGGAAGTCTTTTTCTTAAGCCAACCCAGGTACCGATTTAATCGCCAATCAGCCCTCAGGTAGACAAAGCCTGCGGCTAGACCCCCAAGATGTGCGAAGTGAGCAACACCGTCATTGTTGCCTCCGAAAGCGCTCAGGGCAGCTATGACAACGATCAAGCTCACGAGGTACTTAGCCTTCACCGGGAAAATCCCCCAGATGTATATCGGCACGTTCGGCCAGTTCATCGCGAAGGCGAGCATCAGGCCATACATCGCAGCTGACGCTCCCACCACCACAGCCGGCAGGAAAAGGTAACTGAGTGCTACCCCTCCAAGACCACAGCAGAAATAAAACTTAAGGAACTCATTTTCACCCCAGCGACCCTCAAGTGGGGGACCAAAGAAGAACAGCACCAGCATGTTGAAGAATAGATGCCACCAGCCGCCATGCAGAAACATGTAGGTGAATACACCCCACGGCCTAAAAAAAATCTGTGTGGGTTGGAACGCGAACCAGTCGAACATCAAACCTGGTCCGACCAGCAGGGTCAGAAAGAAGGCCACCACATTAGCGATTATCAGGTTCTTCACCATAGGGGTGATCATGTACCTGAAACCAAAACTAGTGGTCGAGTAAGCCATTCTCTCTCTTATTAATCTTACTTACTACTAGGGAAATCTATCCAACCCTAACCGTGTAGGCATGTTCCGGAATCACCATCTCTTTAATTCACAACGCCTCAAGAACAATCAGAATCCTTCTGTTTCCTCACTTCTGCGAGTTTAGCAATCCGGTCACACAACTCGGGGAAAGCTACCCCTGCTGCAGCAGCAGCCTTAGGAAGTAAGCTATTGGAAGTCATCCCGGGCAAAGCGTTTGCCTCCAAGCACCAGGGCTCTCCTTGGCTATCGATAATGAAGTCTACTCTCGAATAGTCACGAAGCCTAAGTGCTTTATGAGCTGATAACGCAAGAGTTCCTAGCCTGTAAGCAAGGTCCGACGGAATATCAGCTGGAAATATTTCTTGAGCCATTCCAGGCTGATATTTACACTCGTAGTCGAAGATTTCATGCTCAGGAATAATCTCTCCGACTGGGAGTGGTTCTTCTCCCAGAATCCCTACCGTAACCTCTCGCCCCGCATGATACCTCTCAAACAGTACCAGATCATTCCATCCACGAGTTTCATCGATTGCAGATCCGAGTTCTTCGAGATCATGAGCGAGAACCAATCGAAGTGATGAACCGCCAGATGCTGCCTTAACGATCACAGGAAAACCCAGTACGTCCGCAACTTCCGCAGGTGAGTATTCTCCACATAGCCAATCCGGCGTCGGAACTCCTGCTTGACGTAAGAGACGCTTGCTGACCTCCTTGTCCATTGCCAGTGAACAGCCAAGTCTGTTACTACCGGTGTATGCGACACCAGCAACTTCGAGAACGGCCTGGACGGTCCCGTCCTCTCCAGATCCTCCATGAAGCGCAAGAAAGAAGACATCGATTTCGCTGAGTGCAGAATTACCACTTAGCATCAGGGTCTGCACTTCTTCTAGTGATGCCAGCTCTCCAACTAGCGGAGGTAATGCACCCACCCCCGCTTTAAGTAAGAGAGCCTCTTCGGCCTCATCTAAAGATCCTCTCACAGTGTCCACTGCGACGACTTTGTGACCCAGATTACGAAGAGCATTTGCGACCTCAACCCCGGATGACAGAGATACTTCTCGCTCATCCGAAACCCCTCCCATGAGGACTGCTATTCTCATGCGGTCAACGCTCTCACGACGTCATAACGTGTTACGATACCCACAAGCTGGCCGTTTGTACTCACCAGACAGGCCGCATTACCACGAGTAAGAAGAGTCCTTACTTCCTCAGTGTCGACATGATCAGCGATCACTGGGAATGGAGGGGCCATCACACTGTCGACAGGCCTATCAAGCAAGGCAGTATCCTCAAGTACTTGGCTCATCAGGCTTGTTTCTGTAACTGATCCTACACAAGAGCCATCGGAAACAACCGGCAGCTGGCCAATGTCATGCGCAGTAATAGTTGACAAAGCAATCCGTATTGATGTCCCCGGTTCTACTGTGATTAGCTCTGGCGCATCAGAACTTTTCCTGTCGATAAGTTCACGAGCTGTTGTATGCCTGGATCTCTCAAGGAAGCCATTCTCACGCATCCACTCATCATCATAGACCTTGCTCAAGTAGCGTTCACCCCAGTCACAAACCAGGGAAACTACGAAAGCATCTGGGTCATCAATCTCCTTAGCTAACTGAATGGCTCCATGAACCATGAGACCTGCTGAGCCACCCGCAAACAAACCCTCCTCGCGTGTCATTCGCCTTGCCATCGCGAATGCTACTTCGTCCGAGAGAACTCGATAATCGTCAACAACATCAAGATCCAGTGTTCCGGGAATCTTGTCATTGCCAATGCCTTCAACTTTGTAAGGAGTGCCCTCTCCTACTTTCCCAGTATTGAAGAACGGAGCAGTTATAGAGCCCTCAGGATCAATCCCGACTATGCGGACAGCCGGATTCTTTTCCTTTAGGTAACGTCCAACACCTGTGATCGTGCCCCCTGTTCCAGCAGAAGCCACGAAATGGGTAACCCGCCCTCCACTCTGTTCCCAAATCTCCCGGCCTGTTGTCTCATAATGGATCTGCGGATTTGCCTGGTTGTAAAACTGGTCGGCCATCACAGCACCCGGAGTCGCAGCTGTGATCGCACGCGCCTTCTGGAGATAGTGATCAGGATGATCAGGAGGCACTGCCGTAGGTGTGATGACCACCTCTGCTCCAAAGGCACGCAAGAGTTTGACCTTTTCACTACTCATCTTATCTGGCATCGTGCAAATGCAACGATATCCTTTGAGCGAAGCGGCCATCGCTAGAGCAAGCCCAGTATTACCTCCAGTGGCTTCGACAATCGTCCCACCTCTTTTGAGAGTCCCATCTCTCTCGGCCGCTTGAATCATTCCAATACCGATACGGTCTTTGATCGAGCCCCCCGGACCCATGAACTCCAGCTTCACATAAACCGGCGTGCGAGCACCATCAACTACTGAGCTTAACCGCAGCATAGGTGTCCATCCGATCAGATCTAGCACACTGTCATATGGATCCCTGTGGCGTTCAGGCATTGAAGACAAGGTTTTCGTAACCCCTATAAAGTTAGATTTGACACTAATTTTCGTTATCAGGCGGGGGGCGCTTAGAGAACTGAACAGGCAACGTCACCCATACCCCAATACTTTCACCATCTTGAGTAGCTGGATCAAACCGTAGATCTATTGCTCCAGCTACCGCTGCAGAATCGAAAGCGTGGTGACCGGAGGACTCGAAGATCTCCACAGAGTCAACGGAACCTTCCTCAGTAACTAGTACCCTTAGCAACGTTTCACCCTCTATAGCTTGATCCCAGAGGTTTAGCGGGTAATCGATCGTCATCTCATCTAGTAGTGGTATCGGTTGTTGAATTTCGCTTTCCACACCACACGATAATGCTGCAACAAGCGTTCCAAGAATTACGAAGCCCCTCAGCGTCCTCCTTTGCAAGCTGACGTCTTCGATGGATTTCATTCGGTGTTCTCATCTTCGTGTACAGCTGCCCTTAATTGATACAGGAGTTCCAGAGCATCCCGAGGAGTCAAATCATCTGGAGCCAACCCACGTAAGCGAATCAAGGCAGGGTGGTCTGTGCGAAACATCGATAGCTGGTCCGGCACAGTTTCCGATCCGGGACGATGAATACCATATCTCCCAAGGCCCTCTCCTCCACCCGTGTGTGTTCCCTCCAGTTCCACAAGGAGTTCCTGTGCGCGTGCCACGACCGTGTCAGGTAAGCCAGCGAGACGGGCAACCTGGATCCCATATGAACGATCTGCACCACCCTCTAGTAGTCGGCGCAGAAACACGATATCCGATCCAACTTCTCGAACCAAGACGTTCATATTCTTCACACCGGGAAGCAGATCACCTAGTTGAGTCAATTCATGGTAGTGCGTGGCAAAAATGGTTTTCGAGCCCAGTTCCTCATGCAGATACTCAGTGACTGACCACGCAATCGACACGCCATCATACGTGGAAGTCCCACGACCAATTTCATCGAGCAGGACCAGACTCATTTCAGTAGCTCCATGAACGATCGCTGCGGTCTCGCTCATTTCTACCATAAATGTAGACTGACCCCGTGCCAGGTTATCGGAGGCGCCAACACGAGTGAATATACGATCCGCTACCGGTATCCTAGCTCGGTCCGCAGGTACGAAGGACCCAATCTGAGCTAGAAGTTGAATTAATCCGACTTGCCTGAGTACCGTGCTCTTACCCGCCATGTTTGGTCCTGTTAACACGACGATCCATCCATTCTCGTTAAGGCAGATGTCATTCGGTATGAACTTCTCTCGGGGCATCATCGTCTCTACGACAGGATGTCGACTAGCTACAAGTTCGAGCTCAAAACCCGAGTGGATCTCAGGTCGCACGTAATTTTGGCTGGTTGCAACTTCTGCGAAGCTCACCAGTACATCTAGCGTCGCGACTCTTGCAGCAGTGTCCTGGAGCCGACCGATCTCCTTGGCTATACGGCCTCGGATATCACTAAAAAGCTCAGCCTCCAAATGCGAAATCCGGTCCTCTGCCCCAAAAACTTTCTCTTCCCATTCTTTGAGCTCAGGAGTGAAATAACGCTCAGCGTTCGCAAGCGTCTGTTTCCTGACATAGTCAACAGGAACTTTGCCTAGGTTTGCCCGAGTAACTTCGAGGTAGTAACCAAAGACTTTGTTGAAACCAACCTTCAGAGATGCGACACCAGTTCTTTCACGCTCGCGAACCTGGAGGCTTGCTATGAAGTCCCGTGCGCCGTCTCTGACTGCACGAAGCTCATCCAAATCCTCTGACCAGCCCTTCTTGACGACTCCCCCCTCCTGAAGGGTCGCCGGTGGGTCATCTGAAATCGCCCTCTTCAACAGAGTAGATACGTCCTCCAGACAGTCCTTGTCGACTGCGCATTCACGAATCAAGGAATCTTTTGCCTCAATACCTGCAGCCTGGATCTCAGGGAGCTGTTCAAGGGATCTCCGTAGCCCTGCCAGATCCCGTGGTGTGACCCGGCCCGTACCGACCTTGCCCGCTAGCCGCTCAAAATCTGTAATGCCGGAAAGCGCTCCTCGTATCCGCTTTCTAACGTCAGGACGGTCCACGAACTCCTCCACGGCACTGTGTCGAACACAGATATCTTCAATGTGAATAAGCGGCTCTAGCACCCAACGCCGCAGAAGCCGTCCACCCATGGGTGTCGTAGTGACATCCAGGACATCCAGTAACACGCCTCCTTGTTCTCCAGTGCGAAGAGGCTCGATCAACTCGAGGTTTCTTCGAGTCATCTCATCAAGAAGCATGACCTGGCCAGGACGCCGAATTCGAGGCGGTTTCAGGTGTGACACGCCCCCGGGGCGAATTTCTTTCAAATACTGAACAAGCGCCCCAGAAACCCGAACGAGCGATTGATCTTCAGACTGAAATCCAAAGCCATCTAGTGAATGGACTCCGAAAGAGCTTAGGAGAGCATCCGTTGAAAGGTCTACGTCGAACATCCAGTCCGCTCGCAGAGTTCGAGCAATGGATGGCCCAGCCGCCCAGGTCAATTGGTCCGAAGTTTCAAGCGAGTAGGGCAACAGCAGTTCTGAAGGCTCCAGCCGCCCGAGTTCCGCACGAAGTTCACTAGCGGGAACAAGTTGTGCAGACATCTCACCCGTTGATACGTCCAAGACGGCCATACCGAAGGAGTCCGTCCCCGCGTCAACGAGAGCCACCAAGAAGTTATTCCGGTGCTTCATTAGAAGTGAGTCGGCAAGCACAGTTCCAGGTGTAATCATCTCTGTGACTTCTCGCCGGACAATTCCCTTCGCTTCCGCGGGGTCTTCAACTTGGTCGCATATCGCGACCCGTCGACCCAACCTCACAAGCTTTGATAGGTATTCGTCGAGCGCCTTAGCTGGGATCCCAGCCAAGGGCACTCCAGCGGCAGCCCCGTTGTTCCGTGATGTGAGGGTCAGGCCCAGTAGCCTTGCGCCCTCTTCAGCGTCGTCATGGAACAGTTCATAAAAGTCACCAACGCGGAAGAATAGCAGCGAGTCGACATGATCCGCCTTCGCTTCTCGCCACTGCCGCATCAGGGGTGTGTCCGCCGGAGCCATACGTGAAAGTAGGCTCGAGGAGCCCATGCTCAAGGATGAATGTCAGTAATCGACGATTCTAGTGTACTTAATCATTCCTGGGAACTCTGAAACTACTACGGACCAACTCCTCATCTTGCGCATCTCGCACAACAGCCGCCGTGAATCCAAGCCCACTCACTCGTCTCGAGAATTCCGTCGCTTCCATCGAGGTCTCAAAACGACCTGCACGCACGTGGATCAAGTTACTTTGTGGCATCCGTACCAACCGGACATTCAGATCAGCTGCGCGAGCAAGATCGAAGAGCGCGGCAGCACGTCCCTCATTTGAGAACGCACCCAACTGGACTGAATACGGGGCTGTATCAGACACAGTCACGGCATCACCTTGATCCTCGACAGGCAGCTCAGAAGTTGCAGATCGCCTAACCAGAGGAGGGGCTGTCCCTTGAGCTCTACTGATCCATGCTTCGGCTTCAGCCAACACTGACGAGCCAGGGTAGTCCCGAGAAAGGGACGCGATATGCCGTTCGAAATCTGCCATGGCACCTCTTTCGTAAGCTTCCTGGGCAAGCCTGTAGAGCGCCCGAGCAGTAAAACGTCCGGCTGGGTACTCTACGACCAAACGCTGGAAGTCCCTTACAGCCTGTGATGGGTCAACTGTAAGGCGGCCACGTAGCCAGAGGGCGAACTGGCGTTCTTCTCTCGATGCGAGAACTCGAGATTCTTCCCACCAGCCTAATAAAGCAGCCCGTGCCTCATCAGAACGACCATTTTGCGCAAGTTCTTCAATTTCTGGGAGCGTAATAGCATCCGCTTGAGCCCCTCCAGGAAAAGGAACCAGAAATAGCATTGCAAGAACCAATAGCCCGATTTCACCTCGACGGCCTATCATGCGGCAGCGGCCCGTGACATCAGACCCAGTAGCCACTCTTCGACAAAGTGTTGATCACTTTGCGGTGATGCCTTCAAGAGACGATCAGCCCTGAGTAATCCCTCAATGGCAGTGTCCAGCTCACCTGCTGGCCATTTCTTGGATTGGGCCATCGCCCGCTTTGCCAACCACTTTTGGTGAGGTGGAAGCGCCGCCTCTAGACTACGGAACCCTTTTGTCGATGCGACCCCTAACCTCAATAGGTGGGTTGCCAGGCCTATCACGAGTCCGACCCCTGATTCACCTTGTCCAATCAGAACGTCGAGGCCCGTTAGTGCTTCCTGAAATCGGCGTTCACCTACAAGGTCGAACCAACGCCAACGATCTTGTGACGGTAGTTTTGTTCCGACAGCCTCGACATCACCGATCGTTATACGTGAGCGATCTCCCAAGAAGTCAGTGAGTTTCTCCAGTTCGCGGTCCAGCACCCCTAGATTCGTTCCGATCGCTGATGAGAGTGCCTGTGCTGCTTCTACCTCAATTTCCACTGAATAAGCTTCCTGGGCTCTATTGATTAACCAGCCTGGAAGATCGGCACTCGTGAATGTCTTGAATTCTAACGAATGTGAGAGGCTTAAAAGATCTCGGTAGAACTTAGCTCTAGAACCCCGTGGCACCGTGCAACTCAGGATTAACGCGAGGCCAGGTGGCGGATTTTTAACAACCTCCAGCATGGTTTCACGAGCCTTCTTACTTGAAGCGAATCCTTCCGCCTCTCGCACCACAACTACACGCCATTCAGCCATCATTGGCGGAGTAGCCATAACTGAGGCGACAGTTTCTACCTCAGTTTCAGTACCCCTTAGTTGGTCGAGATTAAAGTCTTGGGTTGCCGAATCAAGGTGCGCATCAATCAGCGCAGTAACCACCTGTTCTTTACGGAAAGCGTCTTCACCGTGCAGATAGAAGACACCGCCTCGAATCTTGGCAAGCGAGGGAGGAAGTTGGGGTATTGTCACTCGATCAAACTAAGTCGGGATTCATCCAGTGAAAGTGCTGCCCGAGACAATCCACCGGAGGTGGTTCTCTAGCGTCGCTGACCGAGTCCTGTGCGACTAAGCACACCACGCTGTCTGGAACGTTGGGACAGGGGTGAGTACTCGAAGAGCAACACGTGAGCTTCATTCCACAATTCTTGTCGGAAATCCGAGAGTGTTTCTTCACTGAAGTCGGCAAAAGGATACACAACAAATCCAGATGAAGACGAACTCATGACTATGGGCTGCCGCGTGACCCGTAGGGGAGGTTGCTCCACGACGACCGTCTCGAGAGCTATCTCAGGAGTAGCATCCCTGAGTACGGGCAACCAAGAAATGATCATCAGGGCGACTGCCGTCGCTAGCAGGGCCGCTGGCATGGCAACAGAAGCTGGACTGCGGAGAGGATACTGATCATCAACATGATAAAGTCGGTGCCTGAGCTTAGGTGCAAAGTTCTCGCTCAGTTTCGGTCTTGGCAGGGCCCGCAAAAGCGCCGAACCCTGTTCGATCACACGGCGGTGACGACTACACGCAGAGCACTCATCAAGGTGCTCTTCGAAGGCCCTTACGTCCTCCTTTGCCGTGTTTCCGTCTATAAGATCGGAAAAATTCTTGAAGTATTTGGAGCAAGTCATTGAGACTGATACTGCACCCACCACACGCGGGTTCCAACAGTTGCGGCCCCAAAGGCTTGATCCCGTGGGGCCGCGGTCTTCTCTGCCTGCTCTCTTTTGGCAGAGAACCTATCTTCAGATCTCAGTCCTTTACTCAATCATAGGTGCGATAATCTTCGCAAAATTGTTGCGAGCGCGGTTCAAGCGGCTCTTTACTGTCCCGAGGTTGCATTCAGTAATCTCGGCGATCTCCTCATATGTCTTCCCCTCCAACTCTCGAAGCACAAACACCATCCTATGGTGCTTTGGTAACTCCTCAACAGCCTCCTCTACCCTCGCCCTCAGATAGCGTTTCCTATAGAGATCATCAGGTTTGTACTTCGGATCCTCCCATTCTAGTGGTCTGTCGTCGGTGCTCCAGTTCTTCTTAATCGTCTGAAAAAGCACCAATGGATTACGTGACCTATTTCTAAGTTCGTTCTTGGCTAAGTTGCTCGCGATCGTGTAGATCCATGTTGAGAATTTCTTCGACTGATCAAACCGGTGCAGGTGCCTATAGACTCGAACGAAAGTCTCTTGAATCAGATCTTCACTCCGCTCCCGGTCTCCGATAGTCCGGTAGACAAAATTGAGCAGTCTTTGGTCATAACGTCGCACCAATTCACCAAATGCCCGATCATCACCATCCAGTGATGCTTGAACTACATCTGCGTCACCGAGTTCACGAAGCTTGAAGTTTCGCTCGTGAGCTTTGCCCTCATAGGCAATAGGCTGGACACTCTCGTCTTTGCGTGTACCGGGCACGTCTAAACTCCTCAACTATAGAGAATACTCTTTGTTAGCATCTCACTGTGCAGACACCATGCCACAAGGAAATGCCTTTTCTTCAATAGGTCTGTCGACCTTGCGTCCTCTCTGTGTGACGCCTAGAGACCCTCAATGTGACATCTTACCGCTTCATATCAGCTTTGATCAGACAACTTCTAGTGGCCCAAGTCCAAGGGCATCCACTGAACCTAAAATGCTTTCCGCATCACCAACGATGATAACCTGGACTTCGTCAGGGCGAATATGCTCCTTAATGGCTGATGTTACCTCCTCGGTTGATACCGAACGGATGTTGTCTCTATATAGGTGGTAGTAGTCGTCCGGAAGCCCGTACACGAGGACTTGATTGAGTCGAGAGGCAATCTGGCCAGCAGTCTCAAGATGCAGGCCGAATACTCCGGCAGCGTAGTCACGAGCCGCATCTACTTCCTCTCGTGTCGCACCGTCAACGACAAGCGACTCTAGTTCGGAAATGATTTCCCGAACGGCAGAGGCCGTTACTTCATTACCCACGGCAGTTGATACCTGGAAAGGCCCTGGTTGAGAGCGAAAACTAAACCGCGACCTAACTCCATAGGTGAAGCCGTTTCTTTCTCTGAGGTTCAGATTAAGGCGGCTGGTAAAGGTTCCTCCAAGAAGGAGATTCCCAATCGAGAGTGGTAGATAGTTTGGCGTTGTGCGCGCGACGCCCACATGACCCACTCGGACCTCGGACTGTACTGAACCAGGTCGGTCAAGGATCCACACGCGGCATTCACGTGTCTGTGCATTGACACGGAAGTTGTCTACCACAGATGGAGCGCCTACCCAGGAACCGAAATATTCACCAGAAAGTGACCTGATCTGCTCTGGGTCAACGTCACCAACAATGATCAACCCTCCAGACTCCGGACGATAGCAAGCTTCCGCATAACCCCTGATCTGATCACGCGTCACTGAGCTGATCGAGGATTCTGTCCCTACTTGTGGCCTAGCGTATGGTAGCCCCTCTGCGTAGAAGCGACGACTAACTTCATCCGATGCAAGAGCGGACGGATCCATAGAACGCTGTCGTATCTCCGCGAGCTGTTGTTCACGTGCACGGTCAACTTCTTCGCTGGGAAAGTCCGGTTCCAGAACGACTTCAGCTAGAAGAGAAAATGCTTCTGGAAGTCGATCCGCCAGAACTGATACTGAGATACTGGTCCCTTCCCAGCCAGTCGATACCCCCAGTCTTGCACCTATTCCCTCCAGCGCTTCAGCAAGCAAGGAACCGCTGCGTTTCAAAGTACCGCCCTCGAGAGCATCACCCGTAAGAACTGCTGTTCCTGCCCGTCCTTCAACCAGGCTCCCCTCCCCCGCCCGAAGAAACAGATTGACACTTACAATTGGCAACCGCGGGAGTACGCAAATCTTGAGGTCAAGTCCATTCGGTAGGGTCTCTGTCTGAACTTCTGGAAAATCAAATTGCCGAATGTCTCCACTCGCAGGCGGCTGGGTACGATCCAACAGACTCAAGATTTCCTCTTTGGCTCATAAACGAGGACTGCACGATTATCAGAGCCGAGTTGTGAGGATGCAAAGTCCCTGATTTGATCTATCGTAACTGCTCGCAGTCGATCTATTTCGTGATTCAAGCGATCAGGGTCATCAAAATAAAGGTCAAACATAGAGAGTAGGTTGGCTCGCTCGCCCACATGCTCTAGCGCTCTCACTAAGTCGGTTTCAGTCAGAGCTATCGCACGATCAACCTCACTTTGTTTTGCTTCTACTAAACCTTCAATTTCTTCCGTAAGTGCTGTTTCAAGTTGTTCTGGTGTCGAATCAGGATACCCAGTCGCCCAAGTAAGAAGCATGGAAGCGTTGGTTAGAAGCGGAAACGCGTAAGTCACAACCCCTTTCGCAACACGGCGTTCACGAACAAGTGAACGGTAAAGACGGGACGCGCGCCCCATTCCAAGCAGTGCCCGGGAAACTTCCGCAACCGCAAAATCTTCCGAGGAATAGGGGGGAATGCGGAATCCCATGATGACCCGTGCCAGCGGCACTTCTG
>CAWVZF010000013.1:0-33780 GCA_963934665.1 uncultured bacterium
TTCCTTTTTATGCAGAATCTTGGATGACAACGAATAGGGCCCTATTCAGTGCCCTTCGCCTCGAAAAGATCGCTATGGGTTTGATTCTCGGTCTCATTGTGCTTGTTGCCGCCTTCAATATCGTGAGTACGCTTGTGATGGTTGTTGCAGATCGGACACGAGAGATTGGTATACTCAAAGCTATGGGTATGACACGCAGGGGTATCATGCGAGTCTTTGTGTTGCAGGGTGCGTGGATTGGAGTAGCGGGGACGATGGTCGGCACGGCCTGTGGTCTTATCTCGGCCTTCCTGATCGGACATTTTGAGATTATTCGCATACCTCCGGATGTTTACTTTGTTGATCACCTGCCGGTATCTCTGAACCCATTTGACGTATTAGGGATTGTCGTAGCCAGTGTAACGATCTCCTTTGTGGCCACGATCTACCCAGCGTGGAAGGCTTCCAGATTGGAACCAGTGGACGCTATTCGGCATGAATAATCAGTCATCCACCGGGATCCCTGTTCTCAGCGCGAGGAATGTGCGAAAGAGCTTTGTTGGAGGTGACGGCACCCGACTAGACATTCTATTGGGCATTGACCTGGATGTTGGCTCGGGAGAACGGATAGCAATTACTGGAACAAGTGGTACAGGAAAGTCTACGCTCCTGCATATCCTCGGATCTTTAGACCGCCCCTCCTCAGGTGAAGTATGTGTAGATGGCAAGTCAGCTTCAGAGTTATCCGAGGATGAGTTAGCAGAGATGAGGAACCATTATGTGGGCTTCGTCTTCCAGTTTCATCACCTACTCCGTGAGTTTACGGCTCTTGAGAACGTGATGATGCCCGCCCTGATAGCTGGCGTGGCAGAATCAGAAGCTCGGGATAGATCCAGAGAGCTCTTAGAAGAGGTTGGAGTAATGGGACGAGAATCACATAAACCGCGGCAACTGTCTGGTGGTGAACAACAGCGAGTAGCAGTTGCGAGAGCGCTGGTTAACCAGCCACTTGTCTTACTTGCAGATGAGCCATCCGGGAATCTTGATACCCAAACAAGTCAGCGTTTGCACGATCTCATTTTTGAGCTTAGGGAAGAGCGTGGACTTTCAATGGTGGTAGTTACTCATAACTTGGATTTAGCACGCAGGGCGGATCGTGTGCTTGTTTTAAAAGAAGGACGACTCGAGCTGGTAGCTAAGGGGTAGAGGGGGACAATGAGATTGGATCACCAGGGTCTACGTATCATTTCCTCGGATGGCTTATAATTAGCTATGCCAGATGACCTCTGCGATAACTGTGGATCTAAGCCAGCAACGGTTAACCTCACACAGATAGAGAACAACGAGATGTCCTCGTACCATCTATGTGAGGATTGTGCTGCTCAAAAAGGACTGGAAGCAACTACTGAGCCTTCATCCTCTCCTCTACCTGATTTTCTTGCCCAAATAGGTGATGAGCCCAGAGAAGAAGAAGATTCCGATAATGAATGTTCATTTTGTGGATTGACGTTTGCTGCTTTCCGTGAGACCGGTCGACTCGGATGTCCTCACTGCTATGAAACTTTTGAGGCGCACTTGCGTCGACTACTCCGGCGGGTTCATGGAGGCACCAAGCATGTTGGGAAGATTTACTTGCCACCGGACCCCACAGTATCTGAGATAGAGAAACAGATGGAGGCACTGCGCAGGAGGCTCAATAGGGCAGTAGAGGCAGAGGATTTCGAACGAGCTGCAGAGCTAAGAGATCAGATACGCTCATTAGAACCGGTGTGATAAGCATATTGTCTATAAGAGATCTTAGGTGTAGGTGATGAACGATTTTAACACGATTCCGGACTATGGGTTGAGCTGGCTAGAGGCTAGCGGTGAACATTCAGATATAGTGCTTTCGACCCGAGTACGCCTAGCACGGAATCTTCAGGGCCACGCCTTTGGAGCTCGAGCTCGTGTAAATGACCGGCAGGCTGTACTGGCCAATTTCAAAGAGGTTTTTGCATGTTCCGCAAGCTTGATGAAGGGCACCTTGCTTGAAATGAAGGATTTAGGCCCCAGGGCCAGACGCATCCTTCTAGAGCGCCGATTGGTGACCAGTGATCTGCTTGGAAAAACGGAAGGCGATCCACCAGCTGGCACAGCTGTTCATTTTTCACACCGGGATCCTCTTAGCGTTATGGTCAATGAAGAGGATCATCTTCGAGTGCAGAGCCTGCTTTCAGGGCTTCGGATTCAAGAGTCCTGGGAAATCGTGGACTCCCTTGATGAGGAGTTGGGTCAAGAACTGCCTTACGCATTTCATCATGAATTCGGGTTTCTCACGAGTTGTCCCACCAATGTGGGCTCGGGACTTCGGGCCTCGGTATTCATGCACTTACCTGGCCTTGTACTTACTAAAGAGATCGGGAAAGTGCTACAGGGGCTGACTCAAGTTGGCTTGACTTTTAGGGGTCTCTATGGTGAAGGCTCGGAAGTTGTCGGAAACTTTTTTCAAGTTTCAAACCAAACTACTCTGGGGAAGAGTGAAGAGGATCTAGTTGATCACCTTGATAAAATTGTCAGGCAGGTCATCCAGTATGAAATTCAGGCTAGGCAGGTACTGTTAAGAGATGCACGGGGCGTGACCGAGGATAAGATATGGAGGGCTTATGGCCTATTGCGTTATGCTAGGGCCCTATCCTTTGAAGAACTGATGAATTTATTGTCAGGGGTGCGCCTCGGATTGAGCCTGAAACTACTCCCGGGACTCCGTGTATACACTCTCAACAAAATGATGATCTTTACGCAGTCTGCCCACTTAGAGCAGGCTGTAGAGCGAGATTTAGGATCAGAGGAAAGAGATTCTCATCGAGCCGCATACGTGAGACAGGTTCTTGCCTCAGAAGGTGATGTGACAGCGAATTCGTGATGATAAAACTAGACTAAACAATCCCGATTTACTATGAACTACAACTTCACTGACCGGGTCCGAAAAGTGCTGGCTATGGCTCGTGAAGAAGCGATCCGTCTGCAGCATGATTATGTCGGAACTGAGCATATTCTGCTCGGCTTGATCCGTGAAGGTGACGGTGTAGCATCAGCAGTCCTCATCACTCTCAATGTTGACCTTGAGCAGATTCACGAACGTGTAGAAGAGTCAGTCCGGAAGGGAAAGGCGACGATAGCGCTTGGAGAACTCCCCTATACTTCTCGTGCGAAGAAAGTTCTTGAGTTTGCGATGGCCGAGGCTCGGGATTTCAACCATTCATACGTGGGGACTGAGCATTTACTGCTGGGTCTTCTCCGAGAAGAGAAAGGTATTGCAGCTCAAGTCCTGAATTCCCTCGGCGTAACGCTCGAAGAGGCTCGAGGAGAGACGCTCAAGTTACTAGGTTCTTCTGATACAGAGATGTCTGAGCCGGCAGGGATCGGAGGAGGCGGAAGTGCTGTGTCTCCTGGGCAAGATGATAAGAAATCCAAGACTCCTGCTCTTGATCATTTTTGTAGAGATCTTACCGAGCTGGCTCGTAAGAATGAGCTCGATCCAACGATCGGCCGCGAAGATGAAATCGAAAGGGTTATTGAGATTCTTTGTCGAAGGAAGAAGAACAATCCCGTTCTAATTGGGGAACCGGGAGTGGGTAAAACCGCGATTGTCGAGGGCCTCTCACAATTAGTTGCGAGTGGTGAAGTCACAGACGTACTTAAGGATTACAGAGTCCTTGCGCTGGACATGGCTGCGGTAATTGCTGGCACCAAATACCGTGGCCAATTCGAAGAACGGTTGAAGGCAGTAATGAATGAGATCCAACAGGCTCAAACGGTAATTCTATTTATCGACGAGATGCATACCCTGGTAGGTGCGGGAGCTGCTGAAGGAGCCATTGATGCATCTAATATGCTTAAGCCTGCGCTCGCGAGGGGTGAGCTCCAATGCATTGGAGCATCAACCCTAAATGAATATAGGAAATACATTGAAAAGGATGGAGCACTGGAACGGCGTTTCCAGCCGGTGATTGTGGATCCCCCTGTGGTTGAGGAGACGGTTGAGATACTCAGGGGTCTGCGGGGTCACTATGAGGACCATCATCGCATTGTGATTCCCGATGATACACTCGAACATGCAGCCAAGCTTGCTGACCGCTACATCACGGATCGCTTCCTTCCTGATAAGGCGATTGATGTCATTGATGAAGCGGGTGCTCGCGCCCGGATCGCTAGCCACGTTCCTCCACCTGAGGTTGAAGGGCTCAAAGACCAACTTGCTGAGATTGGACAGAAGAAGGAAGCAGCGATTGGTGATCAGGATTTCGAGCGGGCTGCTGAGCTTCGTGATGAAGAACGAGAATTCAGTAAGCTGATTCGAGCCAGGCAGGAAGAGTGGGAAGAGGAAAGAAAGCAGCATCGGCCAGAGATTTCTCCTGATGATGTAGCGTTTATTGTTGGTCGGTGGACGGGGATCCCTGTAACGAGGATTCGCCAGACAGAATCAGATCGCTTAGTCCACATGGAAGATGAGCTTCACAAGAGAATTGTCGGTCAACAAGATGCGATTGAAGCGGTCAGTCGAGCGATTCGCAGGAGCCGTGCAGGGCTCAAAGATCCACGGAGGCCGATCGGCTCTTTCATTTTTTCTGGACCGACAGGTGTAGGAAAGACAGAGCTTGGCCGCGCACTCGCGGAATTTCTGTTTTCGGACCCTGAAGCCCTGATTCGGGTCGACATGAGTGAATACATGGAGAAGTTCTCTGTTTCACGCTTGATCGGAGCACCCCCGGGGTATGTGGGCTATGAAGATTCTGGTGCACTCACCAAGGCTGTTCGAAGACGGCCATACTCGGTAGTGCTGCTAGATGAAATTGAGAAGGCGCATCCAGACGTATTTAACATCTTGTTACAAGTTCTCGACGAAGGTCATCTGACCGACAATTACGGCCGTGTCATCGACTTTAAGAACACCGTGCTCATAATGACATCCAATCTTGGGGCCCGAGATATTTCAAAAGGACGAGGGCTTGGTTTCCAGACAGGTGACGCAAAATCAAGCTATGAAATAATGAGGGATAAGGTTCGGAAGGAGATTGAACGGGCTTTTAATCCGGAATTTTTGAATCGGGTAGATGACACAATTGTGTTCCATCCATTATCGAAGGATGAGATCTCCCAAATCGTGAGCATACTTCTCGCTGATGTACGGGGTCGACTAGCAGAAGAGGACATGACGCTGACCCTAAATGAAGCAGCAATTCAATTTCTAGTAGAAGAAGGGTATGACGAAAAATTCGGAGCACGTCCTCTGAAAAGAGCGATACAGCGTTTCCTAGAAGATGCGCTTTCGGAGAAGATTCTCATGGCCGAGTTCAGCGCGGGTGATGAAATTGAAGTGGATATAGATCCCTCAGGGGGAGGGCTCATGCTCCGAGCGGAGCCTGCAACTAAGACGTGATCGGACACAACTCTAGAAGTCCACTTGCTCTTTTGAAGGCCACCGCAGTAGCGGCGGCCTTCTTCACGGCTGTACTTGCGGCTTCGCCCGAGAGAGCGTCTGGGTGGCAGGGACAGCAAGGCATTGTTTCAGTTGACACTGTGATAGTTGAGGGTGCCTCTCAGCGTATCCAAGACCAAAGTGTCTCTGCTATATTCGGTATTCAGGCGGGCTCAGAGATCACTTATAGAGATATTCAACGCGGTATCAAAGCGTTATACGCGACCGGTCAATTTAGCGATATTGTCGTTCGTGCGAGGGGTGCCTCACCGGTCGAGCTTGTAGTCCAGGTTGAAGAATATCCCCGTGTTCGTTCTGTACAGATCAATGGCCTTGAAAGTCTTTCGGCTCGCGAAGTTCGAGATACTACAAATCTCGAGGCAGGCTTCCCAGTAAATCAGCAGAGGATCCTGGACGCGAAAGCTTACGTCCGTCAAGAATTATCAAGCAGAGGAATTCCATTTGCTCAAATTGAAGAGCGCTTGGTCCCAGTTGAGGGCGGCTTTAATGAGATTGATCTGATACTAGACGTTATTGAAGGGCAACGTGTCACAGTGTCGCGAGTAGAGTTTTTCGGTAACGAAGGGATCGCTGAGGATGAATTGCATGGAGCAATGTCAACAAAATCAGAAGGTTTTTGGTGGTTCCGTTCTGGTGATTTTGAAGCATCAAGGCTTCAGATAGACCTTGAAGAGAATCTCCCACAGTTCTATGGATCTCGGGGATATCTCGATTTTCGGGTTATCTCTGACACGGTAATCGTTGATCCAAATACTGGAAAATCAATCTTGCGGGTCGAGGTTGATGAAGGTGAACAGTATCAGCTAGGGTCATTCGGTGTGAATGGAAACACGCAATTCACAACAGAGCAATTGGAACTTCTTTTCAGGGAATCAGGAGGCGGTATCCTCAGTAGCCTTGGATTTGGCGGAGGAGGTGCAGAAGGAGTCAGTGGGCAGGTCTTTGATGCCGCTAAGTTCAACGAAGCCCTACTCGCGGCTGAAGAGCAATATCGGAATGAGGGCTATCTTTATATACGAATCAATCCGGTGATCGATAGAAAGCCTGGCACGAACGGCGAAAACCCGATCGTGGATGCCGTCTGGGAAGTGGTTGAAGGTGCTCCAGCCTTGGTAAATCGTATAGCGATCATAGGCAACGAATACACCTACGAGTGGGTGATTAGAAACCAGATCTTTGTTCTCCCGGGAGATGTTTATAGTCAGAGTCGTATACTCCGAAGCTATCAAAACATTTCATCTCTGGGCTTCTTTGAAGCTCCCATGCCGTTTCCAGACATTCAGCCTAACGAAGATGGTGATGTAGATATCACTTTTAATGTGGTCGAGAAACAGACCGGTTCGATCAATTTTGGTACATCTATGGGTGGAGGATACGGGCTCTCAGGGTTCGTTGGATACCAACAACCAAACCTATTTGGTCAGGCAAAATCAGGTAGCCTCCGTTGGGACTTTGGGCGCTACCTTAACAGTTTCGAGGCAAGCTACACTGATCCTGCACTTTTCCAGTCTTTGATGTCAGGATCGTTGTCTCTGTTCAATTCACGGGACCGTTTTTTCCAGTTTTCAACTGGTCGGAGAACTCGTTTGGGTGCATCAACTCGAGTTGGGTTCCCGTGGCCGAATTCTCGTGTAAGTCGTGTTTTTCTAGGTTATAGCATCTCCAGAACTAAGTATGAGTTATTCACTGACGTGGAAGACACCTCTCTATTTGGTCGTCCACCGGGCTTACAGAGTCAGCTCTCGCTAACTCTCACACGCCAGACTTTGGATCATCCACTCTTTCCAACAGTTGGGTCTCGGCAAAACGTGGTTGTGGAATTCAATGGGGGGCTATTAGGGGGGAATGGGGATTTCACAAAGATTCTTACGGAAGCAAACTGGTGGCTCCCTGTAGGGAGCCTGGCGGATGGCGAGGGTCCAAACCAAGGGCCTCGCTTTGCCTTGGGCCTAACACTCCGTGCTGGCTCCGTTTTCGGAGATGCAGGAGCATTTCCATTCGACCGTTTCTGGATGGGTGGAGTCCAGTTCGGTCAAAATCTTCGTGGATACGATGAGACATCAATTACGCCACAGGGGTTTGTCCCAGAAGGCAGGGGAGGCGGAATCACGGAAATCGAGCGCTTAGGTGACGCATTCTTCAGTCTCACTGCAGAGTACGCTCTGCGGATGAGTGACCAGTTTGGGGTCTCGTTATTTTACGATGCAGGTAACGTTTGGAGGGAGCCCAGTGATATTGATCCGACGCGCCTCTTCCGAGGTGCAGGGGTCGCTGCCCAGGTGGTTACCCCGTTTGGTCCAATCGGGCTAGACTACGCATATGGATTCGACAAGACAGAGCCCGGCTGGCAGCTTCACTTCCGCTTGGGGCAAGGTTTCTAGATCTTCAAAGTAAGAGTGCAATACCATAGGAGTTAACTGAAATGCGACGCACCTTGATACCTCTTCTAACTGTAGCCTTCTTGGCAATTGCAGGGTCTTTGGAAGCTCAGGCCCCTAAGATCGGGTATATCCAGTCCCAAGAGATCTTGGCGGCTCATCCAGGTACAGCCGAGGCCCAAGCACAGCTTGAGCAAGAAGGACAAGCTGCAGAAGAAGAGATGCAGCGTATTCAGACTGAGTTGCAGAACATGCAACAGCAACTGCAGCAGCAATCCTTGACTCTGTCTCCTGAGGCCAAGGCCAATCGTGAAGCACAACTGCAACAGAGATTGGTAGAGGCTGAACAGCGTGCTCAACAAATGCAGGCCGCGCTCCAGCAACGGCAAGCAGAGCTTATACAGCCAATCATGGAAGAGGTTACCGCTGTAATTGAGGCAATCCGTGAGGAGGGGAACTATTCCCTTATTCTGGACGCAGGTGCTGGGTCAATTATATCGGCAGACCCAGCCCTGGACCTTACGCAAGAGGTTATATCCCGGTTGGAGTCTGGGTCGGGTGCAAACCCGGGGGGCAAATAAGGTACGTAAAGCGGCGGTCAGACATAGAAGGAAGGGCCCACAGCGCAACTCTAGCGCTGTGGGCCCTTCTCAGTCTTGTGAGCAAAGTTCAATAATTATGGACCTGGATTACCTAACCACAGAGTGGACCTGAGTTATGAGTGAGAATAGAAGACGAAATCACGAGTCCCCTGGGCTGACAATGAAAGAGATTGCTGAACTTGTGGGGGGTAAGCTCGAGGGCGATGGGGCTTTATGGGTATCCGGGATTGGTCCTGTTGATGAGGCGGATGAAGATCAGATGGCGTTTCTGGCGAGGAAGCGCTACACGCGCTATGCCCTAGGCTCGCGAGCCAACTCTTTTCTAGTTAGCCCCGATTTACAAGCTTATGTGCCCCCGAATGCACCCCGCATAATTGTTGAAGAACCTTATCGGGTCTTGAGGACATTACTCAAGCACTTTTATCCTGCTCAGCCACGTAGCGCTCGTGTTCATCCAACTGCTGTTATTGGTTTGGGGGTAGAATTCGGTAATGGAGTATCAGTGGGCCCGTATGCTGTTATAGACGATGACGTACGGGTAGGTGATGGGTGCAGAATTGGCTCTCATTGTGTGATTGGCCGGGGTTCGTCATTAGGCAAGGAATGTCTTCTGCATCCGCAGGTAGTCATGTACAAAAAAACAGTGATTGGAGATAGAGTCGTCGTGCATTCTGGAGCTCGTCTAGGTTCTGATGGGTTCGGCTTTACAATGGTTGATGATGTTCACCTAAAGATTCCCCAGGTAGGTCGCTGTGTCATTGAAGATGATGTGGAAATTGGTGCCAATGCGACAATAGACAGAGGGTCCTTAGGTGATACCGTTGTTGGGCGTGGTAGTAAGACAGACAACCTTGTGCACCTGGCGCATAATGTGAAAGTCGGTCCGGGCTCTCTATTTGCTGCCCTAGTTGGAGTTGCTGGCTCAACTCGGATAGGGAAGGGCGTCTGGATGGGAGGGCAGGTAGGCGTAAGTGATCACTTGGATATCGGAGATGGAGCACGGCTCGCGATCGCCACTAAACTCATGCGTGACGTGCCTGACGGACAAACCGTGTCGGGACATCCTGCTCGTGAACACAGAGAGCAACTCAAAAAGCAGGCTAACCTCAGTCGGCTTCCATCCCTAGTAGAACGCATTGAGATGTTAGAAGAGAAGTTAGCCGACCGCTTGGAAGGTAAAGTTTAGATGGAGCCTTAGTTTGAGAATAACCTCGTGATTAACTTTAGGTCGTCATGGCAGAATTAAGTCAAAGAACTATCGGGAAAGATGTGAGTTTGACCGGAGTGGGCGTTCACTCTGGTGAATCTGCGACGATCACACTTCGTCCTGCTAACGTAAATACAGGTATCCGATTCCGTCGACTTGACCTTGATAGTTGTCCAGAGATCCCAGCAACGCTCAACCATGTTGTAGGAACTGAGTTGGGGACTTCTTTGGCAAATGGGGGTGCACAGGTAAGTACTGTTGAGCATGTGATGGCCGCATTGGCCGCAGCTCAAGTTGACAATGTGATTATCGATCTTGATGGCCAGGAAGTCCCAATCCGGGATGGATCATTCCAAGACTATGTTCACGCGTTAAGGGATGTCGGGCTTACGTCTCAAGGAGTAAAACCGAGGATTGTTCGCGTTAAGAATAGAGTTACGACGACAGGTGGAAATGGTCAGTCATATTCGGCAACTATGAACACGGGACTTACAGTTGTGGCATCAATTGACTTTGATCATTCTGCGATTGGTCGTCAGTCCGGAGAATTCAGTATCGACTTTGAGAGTTTTGAGACTGAACTTGCTTCAGCGCGTACATTTGGTTTCAAGAAGGACGAAAAAGAGCTGCACGATCGAGGGTTGGCATTGGGAGCTTCACTCGACAACACTGTGGTTCTGGCCCAGGATGGTGTGATGGGTGGAGGGCTCCGATTCCCAAATGAGTTTCTGCGCCACAAGGTCGGGGATCTAATTGGGGATCTGGCACTCTTGGGTGCGCGGATAGAAGCACGCATTGTGGCTGAACGTCCGAGTCACGCTGGTAACATTGAACTTGCAAGGGCGCTTCAGGCACACGCAAGGAACACAAACAGGGAGGCTATCGTCGATACAGCAAAAATTATGCAGTACCTACCGCACAGATATCCGATGCTTCTGGTAGACAGGATTACAGAATACGAGGCGGGTAAACGCATAGTTGGAATCAAAAATGTCACGATCAATGAACCGTTCTTTCAAGGCCATTATCCTGGACATCCAATCATGCCAGGCGTCCTCATCATCGAGGCGATGGCACAGGTGGGTGGGCTACTACTCATGGAAGAGGTTGAGAAACACGAGGACAAAGTGGTCTACTTTATGTCTCTTGATCGGGTCAAGTGGAGGAAGCCGGTGACTCCGGGTGATACAATCGTTTTTGAACTAGAGCTTCTGCAGTTCCGGAGACAGGTTTGTAAACTGAAGGGTCAGGGCTTTGTCGAAGGCACGCTGGTTGCGGAAGCGGAAATGATGGCAACGATTGTCGATAGATGAGTGGATCGGTTATTGGAGCGAAAGGAGAAACCTGTATCCACCCTACGGCGATCGTTGATTCTCAGGCGGAGCTCGATGTCGGTGTTGTGGTGGGTCCCTGGGCTATCATCGGTCCTGGGGTTCAAGTCGGGGGCGGTACTAATGTTGGCCCACGGGTGCTAATAGAGCGGGATACTCTGGTTGGAGAAGATTGCCTCATAGCGAACGGAGCAGTGCTTGGGACGGACCCTCAGGACTTAAAGTACAAGGGCGAGAAATCATCACTCAAGGTTGGTGATCGCACTGTTATTCGAGAGTTTGCAACTCTTAATCGGGGTACTCAAGTCTCGGGTAGGACGGCCATAGGTAGTGACTGTCTGATCATGGCATATACTCATGTGGCTCATGACTGTGAGTTGGGAAACCACGTGATCTTAGCGAACGCTGTGAACATGGCGGGCCATGTTCTGATCCAGGATTGGGCTATCGTGGGTGGGATGACACCGATTCACCAATTTGTTCGGATTGGGGCTCATGCGTTTGTGGGGGGTGGATCCAGAATTACTAAGGATATACCGCCTTATTGCCGTGCGGCGGGGAGCCCTCCAAAGCTTTATGGCTTAAACTCAGTGGGTCTTGAGAGACGAGGAGTTTCACTGGATGTAAGATGGGCGCTAAAGCAAGCTTACCGGGAAATTTTTCAATCAGACAAAACCATCTCTGAAGCAGTTAAAAAAGCTTCATTAGAACCGAATCAAGTTCCGGAAGTTGGCCACTTGATCAAGTTTATCCAGGACAGTGAACGGGGAGTGACGACCTAAGGATGTCTTTAATCCGAATGCGCCTTAGGCGCAAGAAGAATTGGATTGATAGTCGAAAGGGGATGCATCCAGTGCGACTAATCGCACTCTTAATAATTACTGCGGCGGTGATCTGGTATCTCGGCTGGCGGTTCTAGCAACCTTGGCCGACCATAGCCTCAGCCATTTCTAGGAAGGCGGTAACTGGCTTGACCGAAATCCTTCTGGTCGCAGGGGATCCGTCCGGGGATCAGCATGCCGCAGATGTCGTGAAAACACTCAAGCGTAAGCTTCCTAGCGCTCGCTTTGTTGGACTAGGTGGACACCAGATGGAAGCTGCAGGAGTTCGCATTCTTGCGGGGCTGGAAAAACTTGCAGTGATGGGATTCGGGGAAGTTGTTATGAGGCTTGAGTTCTTTCGAGATCTTGAGCGGAAAATTCATGAATTACTCTTCGACGTAGATTTAGTCGTGCTAGTAGATTTTCCGGGTTTCAATATGCGGATTGCTAGAATAGCATCCCAGTTTGGGCGACCTGTCCTCTATTACATACCACCAAAAGTTTGGGCATCTAGAGCTAGCCGAGCAGAAGAATTAGCTAAGATCACTGATCACATTGCAGTTATTCTCCCATTTGAAGCTGATGTTCTGGCTGATGCGGGTGCCGACGTTACTTTCGTCGGAAATCCACTGTTGGATCGGCCTGATAACGTTTTAAGCAGAGATGACTTCCATACACGCTTTGACCTGGATCCTGACCGTCCGATTCTCGCAATTCTCCCAGGTTCACGAGAACAGGAGATCGAACAACACCTTCAGCTGTTTGTGGATGTAGCTGAGATGGTGACTGCACGGTGCCCCCATGTTCAGCCGGTTGTCTCAAAAGCAGAATGGTTGAGTGCTAACTTGTTTGAGGGCTTGTGTGTCCCGGTGATCGAAGACACCAGAGGACTTCTGCGACACGCTAGAGCAGGGCTTGTGAAATCGGGTACGGTGACCCTTGAAGCAGCTATAGAAGGGATGCCTTTTGTCGTTGCCTACAGAACATCCTCACTTTCTTGGGCAATTGTGAAGCGAATGCTTCGAGTCAAATACATCTCACTCGTTAATCTCATAGCGAGTGACTCCATTGTTCCGGAATTCATTCAAGGGGATGCTCGTCCCCAGAAGATTGCCCGGCACCTCATCCCTCTTCTGGATAATACGAGTTCTGAGTACAGGAGACAGATTTCCGAACTGCCGAGGGCAACTCTTCCTCTTGGGTCAGGAGGCTCAGCGGAACTCGTAGCTAATCTTGCAGTCTCACTTCTCGAGCCGAAGAAATGAGCCAGCTAAAGTTTAAGTTTGCTGGTTTGGTGGGCGCCGGCCTAGTTCGTTCTCTATTTGCGCTTACCCGGCTAGAGCGGATTGGAATTGAGAACTATCAACAATTCCGGAGTTCGGGCACTCCGATCTTGTTCGTTTTTTGGCACGGAGGACTTCTGCCACTCATTCATTATCATCGGCAGGAAGGTATCGTTGTGCTTACGAGTGAGCATAGGGATGGAGAGTACGTTACTCAGATAATTCAACACCATGGATTTCGTGCGGTACGGGGATCATTCACACGTGGAGGAATAAAAGGTCTGAAGGGGTTGATCCGGGCTGCACGGTCAGGGCAGGATATTGCGCTAACCCCTGATGGCCCAAGAGGTCCTGCAACTGTCTTTAAGCCAGGATCACTCCTGGTTGCCCAGATTAGTCACTTACCTGTAGTGCCGATTTCGGTGACAGCTTCATCCGGGTGGCACTTGAAGAGTTGGGACAAATTCCTTATCCCAAAGCTATTCTCAACTGTGCGACTCCAGTATCACTCTCCTCGATTCGTAGAAGAAAATGCTACCCGAGGAGAGCTAGAACTTATAGCTGCGGACATTGAGGAAGAATTAAATGCCGCCACAACTGTGTTGAATGGTCAAATTCCCCGATCCTTATCACAGACTCAAGTTCACGGCAGGCAAGAAGTTGTGGAGCAGATATGATTTTCCATGATGCGGGACTCTTGCATCGTTGGCGGGTCGGAGAAGGCGGTATGCTGAGGGGGGTTCTGATGGCACTCGGGTATCCGATACTGTCTACTTACAGTGCCGTGATTGCTATCCGCAACTCTCATTATGACCGTGTCGGCGGGCAGAAGGTTCCGGGATTGAAGGTGGTTTCAGTCGGTAATCTTGTGATTGGGGGTACCGGGAAAACTCCAATCTCAGCTTGGATTGCCCGAGCGATGGAAGTTAGAGGCCTAAGGCCGGCAATCGTGAGTCGGGGTTACGGTAGAGACGAACTCATTCTACACAATAGATGGAATCCAAATACACCTATAATAGCGGATCCAGACCGACTAAAAGCAGCTAGACTTGCTGGTTTGGATGGTGCCGATGTTGCGGTTTTAGATGACGGATTCCAACATCGCAAGATCGCTCGAGACTTCGATATTGTCCTATTGTCTGCTGAAGATGCTTTTCCTGGTTACTTACTCCCTGCTGGACCATATCGAGAGCCAGTCCGGTCACTAAAGCGAGCTGATGCAGTTATAGTGACACGTCGAACCGCTTCTTATCGAGTTGCTGAAGGGGTTGTGGCTCAAGCGAACGTGATCGCTCCCGAGGCCTTAACTGCGATCATCCATTTGGCTCCATTTGCGTGGCAAGACCTTAGGGGGTGTCCGGTCAATCCTCCGGATGGGAATGTCCTCGCCATCGCTGCAGTAGCTCGGCCGACGGAGTTCAGTCAGAGTATCGGTAACATGGTAAAGGGCACTGTGGAGTTAATGTCTTTCCCCGACCATCATGATTATCAATTGGACGATATAGCCAAAATTCGTCATGCCGCTTGCGAGCGAACTATAGCCGTGACTGAAAAAGACGCGGTTAAGCTAGCTCAATATGGTGATATAATTGGAGAAGTGCGGGTATTGGTAGAGAGAGTGCAGTGGGAGTCAGGCCGGAAAGAAATCGAGCTTGAATTAGACAAGTTGGCAGGTGCTATTGAATGAGAGTTAGAATTCTGGCGGTGGGGAAGGTAAAGGGCCCGCTTGTGCAGAGTGTTGCCGAGTACGAGAAACGAGCTGCACGTTACTGGAAGCTAGGTGTTGAAGAAATCTCTTCCGGTTCTCGGAGTACCTCAGCTAACCCAGAGCTAGTACTGAAGACAGAGGCGACGAGGCTTCTCGCTCGCATCCCAAAAGAACTTGAGGTCGTGGCTTTAACTCGGGCAGGTATGGCCATGGGCTCAAGAGAACTTGCGAGGTACTTGGAACAGAGAGCTTTGACGGCCTCGGCAGGTGTAGCTTTTATAATTGGTGGGGCCTATGGCCTTGGGGAAGGAGTCCTCGCTCAAGCCCAGCGAAAACTATCGTTGTCACCCATGACCTTGCCGCACCAGGTTGCTCGTCTCGTCTTGGCTGAGCAACTCTACCGGGCAGGGACGATTCTGCGTGGCGAACCATATCACAAAGGATAGCATGGCCATGCTCACATCGTTTTTAGTATCACCTAACTAGCGAATAACCGAAAAGAAATGGAACTCATTGTCGGATATCCGAAGGGGTCGCCCCTTGTAAGGGACTACCTAGATGGAAAGGATCAGGCCACTGATTTTTTTGGGAGAAGTTTTTCTTCCCTTGAAGATTTCCGCTCGAAAGCAACGGAAGTAGACGGCCGTTTTGGACGTGCAGAACGCGAGGCGGCAGTTCAGGCTGTGCTGGTGCCGCCTGGAGCGGATGAGACTCGGCTGGAAGCTTTTGTGGAGAAGGGTGGTTACATGGTGACCACCGGTCAGCAGCCAGGGTTACTGGGAGGGCCGCTTTATAACATCTATAAAGCGTTAACAGCAGCGCGGCTTGCTGGTGTTCTGGAAGAGAGGCTGGAGAAGCCAGTGATCCCATTATTTTGGGTATCATCTGAGGATCATGACTGGGATGAAGCCCGCCATACCGAGATTATTGGTGTTGATAACAAAGTTCACCGGATCGAGCTCGAAAAATTGCACTCCGAGGCTAACCCATCGATCCATAGAATTGAAATTGGTTCAGCTGCCCAATATCAAATTGATAAATTCTTACAACTACTTCCAGATAGCGAGTTTAGCTCAGACTATATCAAGTTAATTCTAGAGTCTTTTGGGCCTGAAAAAACCCTTGCAGATAGCTTTCATCTCCTTCTCCAGGAGCTGTTAGGCCGTTTTGGTATTTTTTTCACGGACGCTGCTCACCCGAGCGTAAAGGCCCATTCGAGTCGGATGTTGCTTGAGGAATTGGTGCGGTCTGAGGAATTAGAGGCAATCCTAAGAAGAACTGGTGAGGGACTTTCCTCAGCGGGCTATGAATTACAGGTGCCGCTACTAGAGGGCGGCGTGAACCTATTCTTGGAAGGTTCAGCCGGGCGGGAACGGTTATACCGGGAGAGCGATGGGTTCAGGCTCCGGACATCAGGTATGCATGTAACACTTAGGGATGTACGGGAACAGCATGCGGAAGATCATCTCGTCCTTAGCCCTAATGTTCTCTTACGCCCTGTAGTCGAGAGCAGCGTTTTTCCGACGCTGTCGTACGTCGGAGGGCCAGGAGAGATAGCCTACTTTGCTCAGCTCGGGGAGTATTTCCGGGCTCATGGAGTTGAGATGCCCATCGTTTACCCCCGATGTAGTGTCACCTTGGTAGAGAAAAAAATACGCAAGATACTGGATAAGTTTAATTTGCCACTGGAGTTCCTTCAGAAGCCTTTCCACGAAGTTGCGAGTGAAGTCGCACGCGAAGGTGTACCACAGGAAGTAGAACGTGCCATGGAAGGGTTTCGAGAGTCAGTCTCCCAGTGCACAGAGGAGCTAGGGCAATCGGTTAATTCGATCGACCCTACACTCAATGCTGGTGCAACCCAAGTGCGCAGTCAGACTTTTTCAGCGCTAGAAGAACTAGAGCGCAAAATCCTCCAGGCTATCAAACGTGAGAACCAGATTGGGTTGAACCAACTGGAGAAAGCACAGTTACATCTTTATCCCGAGGGCAGGCCTGCGGAGAGAGTTCAGAGTCCTTTCTACTTCCTCACTAGATACGGTGGCGCATTTCTTGAAGAGTTGTATAACGGCTTCGAGGTGAGCCTATGAGAATTTACACAATTATGTCTTGCTACATTGCCTGTATTTCAATGCCTAATTTCAACGTATGTCCAAGCAGCTAATCAAAACCCAGAGGATCGTATATCTGGAAAGTGAAGGAAGGTCTTTTGAGAGAGAGATCAGTCGACTCAACCAGGAGAGTCACTTCCTCTACCGGTTCCTGTAGAGTGTCGACACCCTCTAGGGTCACAGGACACGGGAGTAGCCCCGGAGTGAGCGCGGCTACCAGTGTTGGAGCCGGAATTTTCTTGAGTCGGCTAGTAGGTTTTATCCGGGATCGCGTTTTTGCACACTACTTTGGCAGTGGTGATTTTGCAGATGCATGGAGAGCAGCCCTGCGGCTCCCAAATGTCATTCAAAATCTTCTGGGTGAAGGAACGCTATCAGCTTCACTTATCCCAATTTATGCAGAGTACCTCGAAAAGGGAGAAGAAGAGAAGGCAGGACATCTAGCAGGTGCGGCTTTGGGGATTCTGACGATAGTTGGCGGGGGACTAGCACTGCTAGGAATTCTCGTAGCTCCGCTGCTTGTAGAAGTCTTGTTCTTTAGGTGGTCTCCAGATAAGCAGGCCATCACCATAACGTTGGTGAGGATTCTATTCCCAATGACTGGATTGCTTGTCATATCCGCATGGGCCCTGACAATCCTGAATAGTCACCGCCGTTTCTTCATCTCCTATGTCGCCCCGGTTCTTTGGAATGTTTCTATGATAGCGGCGATGGTGGGTGGTTTTGTCTACCTAGATCTCAGTGAGAAAGACTTAGTGGTAGCTCTTGGTTGGGGGGCATTAGTAGGTGGTGCACTCCAACTTATGTTCCAGGTACCGTTCGTTCTAAAATACCGGACTGGTCTGCGTATCTCAGTGGGTCGCCACGTTGAAGGAGTTAGGGAGGCGATCCAAAATTTCATCCCTGTTGTGACGGCTCGCGGTGTCATCAATCTGAGTGGTTGGTTTGATCTGTTCTTAGCTGCTCTACTAGTAGATGGTGCTGTGGCTGTGCTGGGATATGCTCAGACCTTCTATATGCTCCCGATCTCTCTTTTCGGAATAAGTGTTGCGGCTTCAGAGCTACCAGAGCTTTCACGCATGCGAGTGGAAGAACAACAAGTCTTAGCGTCTCGAATTTCAACTGCGTTGAGAAGGGTGTCCTTCTTCGTGATACCTTCAGCCGCAGTGTATATAGTATTGGGAGATGTCGTTGTGGCTGCAGTATTCCAGACTGGAGCTTTCGGTTCAGTTGAGACTCTTGTTACATGGGGTGTGCTAGGCGCTTATGCGATCGGGTTGCCTGCTTCAGCGAGTTCTCGTGTGTTGTCATCAGCTTTCTATGCTTTGCGAGACACAAAGACGCCAGCCAAGATCGCATACATCCGGATTGTTGTATCAATCGTGATTGGTCTCTTGCTCATGATTCCTCTAGATAGTTTAGGGTTTGCGCAGCTTCGTTTGGGAGCATCTGGACTTGCTCTTGGAGCTTCTGCAGGAGCGTGGCTTGAATATCTTCTCCTTCGTCGCTCACTCCGTGTCATGATAGGGGAACATGGTCCGGGTTTCTCTCCTGTGCTCCGTGTAATGTTAGCCGCGACATTAGCTGTAAGTTCAGGAGTCCTCTTTCAAATGACACTTCCCGCGGTCCATCCAATTTTGCTTGGTGTGGGAACCCTTATTCCTGCCGGCCTAGTCTATGTAGCTACAGCAGCTCTCCTAGGTGAAGAAATTTCCGCTCGTGTCCGTTGATAGAGAAGTCCTACGAACTCTTTCTATGAAACCGGGAGTGTATCTCTTCAGGGATCTGCAAGGAGGTGTCCTTTACGTAGGAAAGGCAAAAAAACTAAGGAGTCGGGTACGAAGCTACTTCCGATCTTCGGAAGACTTGAGTCCCAAGAACCAAAACATGCTCCAACTCGCAGAGTCAGTTGATAGTATCGTTGTCGGTAGTGAGGCGGAGGCACTGATACTTGAGGCGAATCTCATTAAGGAATATCAGCCGCGCTTCAACATCCTTCTCCGAGACGACAAGAAATACCCGTATATCAAGGTCACCGTAAAAGAGCCATTTCCACGGGTTTACGTGACTCGGAGGATCCTAAACGATGGGTCCCGTTATTTCGGGCCCTATACATCTGTGAACCAGATGAGACAGGCACTCGAAGTCGTTAATCGCCTGCACACAGTTCGTTCGTGTCGGTACAACCTTCCTAAGGACAGTCCTGATCGACCTTGCTTAGACTACCACATTCAGCGTTGTAAGGCTCCATGTGTTGGTTTGCAGAGTGAGTCAGAATACCGAGGTATGATTGATGATATTCTGCATATTCTGGAAGGGGATACGGAAGAAATCAGATCTCAAATCGAGGTCCGGATGATGGAAGCTTCAGACCGGCTCGATTTTGAGTTTGCCGCGAAAATGAGAGATGTAATTGCAGGTCTCGATGTCATAGCTCGGGAACAGCGAGTTCACCGTACCCAGGGCGGTAACATCGATATCGTGGGCCTGGCCCGAGATGATGAACTTGCTGCAGGAGTCGTGTTAAAGGTGCGAACAGGTTTACTACTCGGTCGGGTCACTCAGCGATTTGGTGAAATTCAGAATGAAACAAGTCAGGACCTTCTGAGTTCGTTGGTATCCCGGCATTACCTTGGTGGCGGAGATGAAGGAATGGTTGATCTCCCTCGGACCGTCTTATTGCCAAGTTCTTTTTCAGACCAAGATCTTTTAGGAGAAATCCTCTCGGAAACAGCAGGATATAGGGTGCGCATTACCGTCCCCCAGCGTGGCGAGAAACTTCGTCTCTCCGAACTCGCAGAGGTGAATGCACGCCAGGTCCTAGAAGATAGGATAATAGCACTCGCATACGCTGATGATCGGGCAGAAGACGCACTTTTCAGCCTTCAGGATAAGCTTAGCTTGAAAGTTGTCCCCCGACTCATGGTCTGTTTCGATGTTTCACATATGCAGGGTAAGGAAGCCGTAGCGAGTGCTGTCGTTTTCCAGAACGGGGAACCGAGTCGCGCTGATTATCGCCACATGCGGATCAGGGGCGATTGGGGAAATGACGACTTCCAGTCTATGCAGGAAGCGGTTTATCGGTATTTCCGTCGGAGACTTGATGAGAGCACTCCGCTTCCTGACCTAGTGGTTCTTGATGGGGGCAAGCCACAACTAAGTGCAGCACAGATCGCATTTGATCACCTAAATATCTCTGGTATAGCAGTCATAGCGTTAGCAAAGAAGGAAGAGGAGGTGTTCGTCCCAGGCAAGAAAACACCTGTACGTCTCGACCGGAGAAACCGTGCTCTACATATTCTTCAGCGAATTCGTAACGAGGCACATCGGTTCGCTATTCGCTATAACCGCAAGCTCAGAACCAAACGGACTCTTCGAAGTCAGCTCGGTGATATTCCAGGCATAGGTCCACATCGTCAGACAGTGCTTCTACGTCGATTCGGTTCACTTAAGGGGGTAAAGAGTGCTACGAGGGAAGAGATTGCTCGAGTTCCAGGATTTTCAGAGGCTCTTGCGAGTCGCGTCTTGACCTATCTAGGCAATTGACCCCGTGAGTGTACGCACCCGCTTTGCCCCGAGTCCGACTGGTCGTCTGCACCTGGGGAATGTCCGAGCTGCAGCTTTCAATTGGCTTTTCAGTAAGAGCTCAGGTGGTGTCTTTATCTTGCGAATTGAAGACACGGATATTGAGCGGAATGTGGATGAGGGGGAGGCATCAATCCTCGAGGACCTCCGCTGGCTTGGGCTTGATTGGGACGAAGGCCCTGATGTGGATGGGCCTCATGGACCTTACAGACAAAGTGGACGATCAGAACTTTATGCCTTGAAGGTAGCCAGTCTTATGGAGTCCGGAGGGGCTTATCCCTGCTTTTGCACTGAAGAAGAAGGGGTGCAAGAGGATTCCACCGTAGAAGAAGTCACGCATCAGTACTCTGGAGCCTGTCGTGGTTTGGATCCTAATGAGCGAAGTGCTCGTTTAAACGCAGGAGAGCCCCATGTCATCCGATTTTCCGTACCTCAGAATGAGACTGAGGTCACCGTAAAAGATGAGGTATTTGGGTCTATTTCATTTCCAATAAATGACATAGATGATTTTGTCATCTGTCGAACTGACGGTCGTGTAACGTACAACTTCGGTGTTGTTGTGGATGATATCGACATGGAAATCACCCACGTTATCCGTGGTGTGGGTCACCTTTCAAATACTCCGAAACAGGTTCTTCTATTCGATGCACTAGGGGCCGACCAGCCGGTATTCGCTCATTTACCGACGGTTTTAGGCCCAGATGGCCGGAAATTATCAAAGAGAGAGGGCGCAACTTCTGTTCAGGAAATGAAAGCACAGGGCTATCCCCCTGATGCGGTCTTGAATTATGTGTCATTACTTGGTTGGTCGCATCCAGAAGAGAAGGAGGTCCTTTCCAAGGAGGAACTCGCGGCTTCTATGTCACTCGACAGAGTTGGACGGAGTGACTGCCAACTAGATCCCGACAAGTTCCGGTGGGTCTCCCAGCAACATCTTGCACAGCAGGGCCCCCAGGATTTAGTGGATCATGTGAGTTCTTTCATCGATAGAGATCGGTTCCCAGATACCGGTGCTAATTTGGCAGCAGTTATAGATACACTTCGGACCCGCCTTTCCACGTATAACGATATCAATGAGCATCTTGGGCTTCTTTTCCCTGAAGACAAAGTCCGTGCTGAGTTGCTTAGGAAGGAAGTTGGGGCAGATCCTGAGGTTAATAGGACGCTTATTGCTGTGCGGGAAAAACTTCAGGCTCTTGAGCGGTGGGAAGAAGAGGGGATTGGAACTGCGATCAGGGAGGCAGGTGCCTCCGCAGGAGTGAAGGGAGCAGAATTATTCCACCCGGTGCGATGTGTGCTCATCGGGAGCGAAAAAGGACCAGATCTAGGAAAGATTCTTGTCGGGCTCGGAATGGAAGAAGGAATCGAGCGGATAGGCCAAGCGATAGGCGAATAAACTCATTAAGAAACACCCAATTTGAGAGTATTTTCAGCCCAGGGTCTTGGCTGACTTTTTCTGGGCGTCTAATTTACCCCGTCTGTGTAGAATCATGTGTTTGACCCAAATGGAGGATTTTTGGATGAAGATCCGTTCCGCACTCGTCCTCATGATGGCTTTTGGCCTAGGTATGGGAGGCTGCGCTTCAGGTGGAGCTCCGTCCACTGGCTTCCCGGAAGCCAGAACTAGAAGCGGTGGTCCCTCTGGAGTGCCAGGAGGTGAGGCAGTCAACCAGGGCTATAGCCCGCGTAATACCGAGAACACTCGGATGGCTGAGACGTTTTTAGAAAATGCTGGTCGAGAAGATGAAGCTGAAGCTGCCCGGCCAATTTACGAACAAGCTTTGGCTGCCTCCGCGCTTGCAATCCGTGAAGACAGCGTGAATCCGTTGGCTTATAGGCTTGCAGCCATGGCGAACCTCGGTGTTGAGGATTACCTGGCCGCTGGAGAGAATTTCGATCGCGCTGAGGAATTGCGTCCACTTTATCAGTTCGATTTTGAGTCAATCCGAGAGGAAGTCTGGATTGATCTGTACCAGTCAGCAATTCCATCGGTTAATACAGGTGACTATGAAGGTGCGGCAGCAATATACGTCGATGCGAACGCGATTTATAAGCAACGCCCAGAGGCCATGATTATGCTGAGTCAGATACAGGCCCAGCTCGGTCAATATGACGAATCGGTCGAGAATATAGATGCTGCTTTTGCAATTCTTGACTCAGATATAATGCTCGAAACAGATGAAGAGACTGCTGCCAGTTGGAGAGAACAGGCACAGCCACTACCAGCATTGAGAGCTCAAGTCCTGGCCGCTGCGGGACGATATGAAGAGGCCATTGCTGACTATCGGACTCTTTTGGTAGATGATCCAACGAACACGCAGGCGAAACGTGATCTAGCTACCATGCTTATTCAGACTGGCGCGGAAGCAGAGGGATTCGAGGTTTTTGAGGAGCTACTTCAAGACCCAGCGCTATCCGGAGAAGATCTTTATGCAATCGGCGTGGGCTTCTATCAGGGTAGTGCCTATGGCCGTGCAGCAGCCGCTTTCCAGATGGCCGGTGAGAAGAACCGCTATGATCGGGATAGCATTGAACTTTGGGCGCGCTCACTTCAGCTGGATTCAGCATATGCTGACGTACCAGAGGCGGCTGATCGTTGGATAGAGCTTGATCCGAGTAGTGTGACGGCACACCTCGTGTTAGCTCAGGCAGTAAATGCCATAGAAGACGCCGAACGCACTGGTGAGGTAGTCCGTGAGATGGAGGCACTTGAAATAGATGTCTCTAATCTCAGCCTTACCAAGTACGGTGATGGTGGTGCTAGGATCACTGGCCAGGTAACGAACAGGTTGCTTGACGCCGGTACACAGGTGACCCTCACCTTCACGTTCTATTCAGACCAAGCAAGCCCCGTTGGGACGTTAGAACAAACGGTCGCAGTTGGTGAGGAGAATATGGCTGAGGTTTTTGCAGGTGAATTCGATTCACCTCAGGTGGTTGGGGGATACTCCTATGAAGTAAGGGTCAACTAGATACCCTGCACTTAGAAGCACTAGCGGGCGGTCCATTATCAAGTGGGCCGCCCGTTTTTTCTTTCTCCTGAGATTTCTATTTTAGGTATATCAGTAGCTCTGACGAAAAGTACTAGGTAAGATTCGCATAATAAGTCTCACAATCTGCGGGAGTAGCTCAGTTGGTAGAGCATCAGCTTCCCAAGCTGAGGGTCGCCGGTTCGAGCCCGGTCTCCCGCTTAGCATGAATCAACAACTTCAGCTCATACTGCTGATCTTGGTCTGCATGGGGTGCACCACACCTGTCGTTGATGCACCACCGAACATCATTCTGATTTATGTAGACGATCTCGGGTGGAAAGATCTCGGTGTTCAGGGAAGCCGCTACTACGAAACTCCGAACCTCGATCATCTGGCAGCCCAGGGGATGCGCTTTACTGACGCCTATGCCAACGCGCCCAACTGTGCACCCAGTCGAGCAGCACTTCTGTCTGGGCAGTATGCGCCAAGGACAGGCATCTACACCGTTGGTGCAGCTGACCGTGGACCAACTGAGATCCGCGCACTTGTGCCGGTTGCGAATCAAACGGAACTCGCGCTCGACGTCGTTACTCTTGCTGAAACACTGGCTGAAGCAGGTTATGCTACGGGCCACGCTGGAAAATGGCATCTCGGTGGCGAAGGGTTCTTACCTGTAGATCACGGTTTCGAATGGTCTATCGCAGGGGACGAGCAAGGTAGCCCGCCGGATTACTTTTATCCTTACAAGCGCGGACAACGTTTCCTGCGTGACCTTGAGGAAGGAAGAGAAGACGAATATCTAGCAGACCGTCTTGTTGATGAAAGCATTCTCTTTATTCAGCGTGAAGCGAATAATCCGTTCTTTCTCTACCTATCACACTACAGTGTCCATACGCCAATTCAGGGAAAACCAGAAATCGCCGCGCGCTATATCGACAAGGCTGGGGTGGATGGCCAAGACAACCCGACTTACGCAGCTATGGTGCAGAGCGTCGATGAGGGTGTAGGTCGGATCATCGACACGCTTGATCAGTTGGGACTTACCGAGAATACGGTTTTGATCTTCTACTCTGACAATGGTGGTTTCGGACCAGCTACATCTATGGTTCCGCTCCGAGGTTCCAAGGGTATGCTCTACGAGGGTGGTATTCGTGTACCGCTTATCGTGCGTTGGCCAGGATATGTGGAGCCGGGGTCAGTGACTACCGAATCCATTATTGGCACTGATTTCTATCCTACGCTGGCTGAGATTGCGGGTGTGACCCTAAGAAGTGATCATATCTTAGATGGTTCGAGCTTTGTCCCTGTGCTGACAGAAACAGGCGAGATTCAGCCCCGAGATCTGATTTGGCACTTCCCAGCCTATCTTGAGGCTGATCGCTCAGTGTCAGGTCCGTGGAGAACGACTCCCGCGAGTGCAATCCGACGGGGATCATACAAGTTGATCCATTTCTTTGAGGAGGGTCGCTCGGAGCTCTACGATCTTACGAAAGATATATCCGAGTCCGATGACCTATCGCTCAGAATGCCAGAAGTAGCTGCGGAACTTCTGACGGCGCTAATGGTTTGGTGGGAGGAAACTCAGGCATTTATCCCTTCCGAACCCAATCCATTTTACAACCCTTCCGGGTAAGTAAATGAACCGGCGCGAGACCCTCAGACTTCTATTGCTCTCGGCGTTAGGATCGAAGAACCTCATTAGGGCTCCCCGTCTCATAGCACAGGAATCATCTTTTCATAGTCTCTGGCAGGATTGGCCAGACATGCGATGGGCTGGGCCAGAATACTGGGGAAATCGCCTACAGGACTGGTCGATTCAGGATGGTGTGCTCGTCTGTGGAGTTCGGGCACCAAACCGGACACTGCATTGCCTCACCCATCGTGCTGTAGCTTCCAGGTATGAGACGTCGGTCTTGCTCGATCTCAGCGAGCTTAGTCAAAATCCAGATCCAACCTCCCTTGTTGGTCTGCGTTTGGGGGTGAAGGGCCCCTTTCCTGATTTCCGTTCCGCTGCTGTCCACGGAATTGGAATCGACGTGGGTGTTGAAATGACCGGGGCCCTGCGAATTGGAGATAGATATTCCAGCGAAAGGATCTCACTTGAGGAACCGGTGAGACTGCGTGTAATGGCTGAGGATTTGGGTGGAACAAGCAGGGTAGAACTCACGGCTCAGTCTCCGAATGGGGGACCAACCCTCGCTCAACTAGTCCACAATGGGCTCAAGTCAGAAGACTTGATCGGAAATTTGGCACTACTACACCATGTTGAAGAGGAGACTCCGGGTCAGGGAGCAGTATTCGCAGACTGGGAGATAAGTGGCTCAGGAATATTGACTGATCCATCTGCGAGCTTCGGCCCTATCATGTTTGCGCAATATACCCTTCATCAGAATACGCTAAAGCTCACAGCTCAGCTTGCACCGATAGAGTCCATTCCCGAGCTAGATGCTGTCCTCGATATCCGATCAGTGGGAGGAAGCTGGGCGGAGGTAACTAGAGCTTCAATCGATACGGTCTCACGTACGGCTCGATTCCGGGTCGAATCCTGGGTGTCCCAGAGAGATGTGGAGTATCGCATTAGAGTAACAATCCCGCTTACTACTGGACCGGCGGTCTATGAGTACCTAGGGACTGTAGCTGCCGAGCCCAATCCTATGGATCCACTCAAGGCAGCAGTGTTCAGTTGCAACGCTGATCACGGGTTTCCGGATAGCGAAGTTGTAGAGAATGTTTCACGGCACGACCCAGACTTATCACTTTTTCTCGGTGACCAGTTCTATGAGGGATCCGGGGGCTTCGGCATTCAGACTACCTCAGTCGAAGAAGCAGCGCTCGATATGCTTCACAAGTGGTACATGTTTGGATGGTCGTATCGGGATCTCTTTCGTCATATACCCGCAGCCTTTATTCCAGATGACCACGATGTTTATCACGGCAATGTGTGGGGTGAGGGTGGAAAATCAGCTCCGACGGACCAGGGATGGGGCGCGATAGCCCAAGATCAGGGCGGCTATAAGATGCCCAGCGAATGGGTCAATGTGGTACAAATGGCACAGACGAGTCATCTGCCTGACCCAGTTGACCCGACACCTGTGGAGCAAGGAATCGGAGTGTATTTCACCCGCTGGGATTATGCGGGTGTGAGCTTTGCGATTTTGGAGGACCGTAAGTTTAAATCAGCTCCTGCGAATGTTCTTCCGGAGGATGCCCAGGTCCTCAACGGATGGATTCAGAACCCTGAATTCGACGTTCGTGAGTATCGGGATATTCCTGAAGCTTCACTTCTCGGTGAGCGTCAAATGAGGTTCCTTGATAACTGGGCGGGTGATTGGAGTGGTCCCTCGTATATGAAGGTCGTGCTTTCACAGACTAACTTCGCCTCTGTTCACACGATCCCTGAGGATGCGATGAGCGGTGCTGTGCTGCCTGGGCTACCTGTGCCTGAGCCTGGTGACTACGTCCTTGGCGACAAGATAGCTGCGGATATGGATTCCAACGGGTGGCCACAAGACCGCAGGGATGAGGTTCTCACGCTTCTACAAAGTTGCTCAGCCTTTCATATCGCGGGAGACCAGCATCTCGCCACTGTGGTATGCCACGGAATAGAAGAGTTTGGTGATGCGGCTTTTACTTTCACTGGGCCTGCATTGAACAACATCTGGCCTCGTCGTTGGTGGCCACCTGTGTCCCGTCAGGAGGCCCCACTCGACAGTGACCGCACGTACACTGGAGATTTTTTCGATGGTTTTGGGAACCGGGTTACCGTGCACGCAGCTGCAAATCCACGAGCGACGGGACTAGAGCCGAGCATTATCAGAGATCGTGTAACGGGCTACGGGATTGTGACGTTTGATAAGCAAAAGGAATCGATCCATATCGAGTGTTGGCCCCGGCATATCGACCCTTCAGCGGGGCGAGGGCAGTACGAAGGATGGCCCATATCCATAGGCCGGGAAGATGGTGACGGTCGCACACCATTGGGCTTCCTGCCAACCATAGAGGTTCGTGGTATGAGTGACGCGGTTGTCGAGGTCAGAAAGACAGATGGAGATCGCGTCTATGTGCGCCGTATCATCGGTCGCACTTTTAGGCCACCAATTTTCGCTTCCGAGACTCACGTTGTGCGAGTTGGGGACCCAAATGAAGAGCGCTGGTTAGAGCGATCAGTCAGCGAGGAAGAGTGGGGGCGAGGCAAACTCGTTTTTGATTTCTCGGTTTGATAGAGCTGACGCAAGAACTATCGTGAGTCCAAGGCATAACAGCGGATCTCGGGGAACCCATTTCGCAGTTCATCTCTCCTGACCATCATGCTCGCTATGCTTCATACCTCTGTTGCCTTAAGAGCACTCTTCATCGTTTCTATGCCCCTCATTCTGGGGGCACAGTATTTTACGCTTAACGCTCAAGAGCGACGTGCACAGATCAGCGAAGACGTTCGTATAATCGAAACATATCCCTTCGCTGATCCAAATCCGGTGCCTATCCTGGTCACTGACGATCGTCTGTACCCTTACCATCGCTTTGAGGGTTACTCACATAACTCGGAAGCGGCAGAGTGGAAGGTTATTCATCTCGAAAACGAATGGATCGAGCTATGGGTGCTTCCCGAAGCAGGAGGGAAGGTGTGGGGAGCGAGGGTCAAGGAGACCGGACACGAATTCATCTATCGAAACGAAGTGATGAAATTTCGAAACATCGCGCTTCGTGGGCCGTGGACCTCGGGCGGTATCGAGTTCAATTTCGGTGTTATCGGGCATACCCCTTCTACGGCGACACCAGTCGACTACCGAACAGAGGAACATGAGGATGGTAGCGTCAGTGTAGTCGTTGGTGCGATGGACCTTCCTTCTCGTACGCATTGGAGAGTAGAAGTTCGGCTACCTCCAGACCGTGCATACTTCGAAACAAATGTTCTATGGTGGAATCCGACTGTCCTGGAACAACCCTACTACAATTGGATGACGGCAGCGGCATTCGCCCAAGATGATCTCGTCATGAGCATTCCAGGGAACGCTTACCTCGAACATCCAGGTGCTCAGCAGGACTGGCCGTTTGACCCCGATGGTCGGGAGCTATCGGTATATGATCAAAACCGTTTCGGGAGTAATAAATCGTTTCATGTAGTAGGTGAACTGAACGATTTTTTTGGAGGGTACTATCTCGATGATGATTACGGATTTGGCCACTGGTCTCGTTATGAAGAAATGCCGGGCCAAAAGCTTTGGCTTTGGGCTTTATCCCGTCAGGGTGGTATCTGGGAGGACCTTCTCACCGATTCTGATGGCCAGTACATCGAATTTCAGGCGGGTCGACTTCTAGTCCAGTATTCTCCTGGTGATGATGTAAACCCGATCTCCCAGGCTGGTTTCGATCCGGGTGCTACAGATCAATGGACAGAGACGTGGTTTCCGGTAGAGGGTCTCGGCGGACTCAGTGATGCATCACGTGACGGAGCAATGTTCGTAGAGAGAGAAGGGGAAGGTGTCCGTGTCCGCACTCATGCATTTGCAGAGACTAATGACACCATGACAGTATTAGTGAACGGAGAAGTATTGTTCACGGATGAGGTCTCATTAGAAGTACTTGAACCGATCGAATATGAATTCGGATCTATTGATCCGACGGGAGAATCTCCGCCGATCCCTCAGGATGCTGAGGTTGTTGTTGAATTTCCTCAACTCAGGCTTCGCCACCATTCAAACCCAGAGTCTCGACAGATCTCAAGGCCGTTTTCGACAGATCCTGAAGCGATACCGAGCATACCGGTGTCAGACCGAGAGGTCATGGCTGCTCGAGAGCTTGTTCAGGGCCGTTACTTCAATGAGGCGCGAGACCTATTCGAAACGGTTTTGGCTAAGGAGCCGTGGAATAGAGGGGTGCTTCTTGGCCTAGCTGATCTGGAATACCGGAGAGGTCGATACGCCGAAGCCCTGAAATTCGCCGATCAAGTTTTGCGTCTAGATGCCTATGACTCCGAAGGCAACTTCGTTGCGGGGAGCCTCTATCGAGCTTTGGGCCAGATACTTGATGCTCGTGAAGCCTTCGGTTGGTCAGCTCGATCGATAGCGTTCCGGTCCGTGTCGTATGTTCAGCTCGCTGAACTAGCTTTGGTAGATGGTGACTATGAGGAGGCAGGTCGCTACGCTCAGCTCGCCAAGGACTATGATCGGAATAGTCTTTCTGCGAATAGGCTACTCGCAATTCTCGCCCGCCTAGAAGGTGATACATCAGAATGGGATCGGATTCTTTCCTCTATACTGGAACTGGATCCACTTCACCACTTCGCAGAGGCAGAGGTCCATCTAGCTGGTGTTTCTGCAAAAGAAGAATTTATTGAGGGATTTAGGAGTGAATATCCAGAGCAGGAACTTCTAGAAGTTGCCATCGATTATGTGAAGTTAGGTCGGAGAGCTGATGCGATAGCACTTCTAGAAATCGGTGAAACTGCTCTCGGACACCCTATGTTACGTGTGTGGCGAGCATACTTAACTGAAGATTCTGGTGTGCTGGATAGTGGTATCAATCCGGACTTCGTATTCCCATACCGCCCTGAATCAATTCCCATACTTGAGTGGGCAGTTGCGAGCGACTCTCACTGGTCATGGGCGTACCTGCTTGGGCTTAACCTATGGGCGCGAGATAGAGTTGCTGAGGCTGCTGACCTATTCATAGGCCTAGGTCAAAGGCCGGATTACGGTCCGTTCTACGTCTCAAGAGCGTTTATAGTATCAGATTCTGAGGTTGGCGATTTGGTTGGCCAGATCAACTCTGAATCAGATTTTAGAAGAGCAGTTGAGATGGCACCGAACCTGCGAGCGATACATATCTCGCTCATTCAGTACCTGCATGGTGAGGGTCGATGGGAGGATGCGTTGGCGGTGTCCGCAGACGCTCGGGGTCAGTTTCCGGAAGACTTCGATCTTGATCTACTCCACGCTGTAGCACTCAATCAAACAGAACGTTTTGAAGCTTCAATCGCGTTGTTAGACGAAGTCGAGGTTCTACCCTCTGAGAACTCGAGCATAAGCCATCAGATTTTTGCAGAAGCTCACGTGTTAGCCGCTCTGGATGCGCTTGATAAGGCTGACCCAGCTGCTGGCTTGGATCATCTCGATATGGCAGTGACCTGGCCTGAACATCTAGGTCTTGGGCGGCCCTACAATCCAGAGGAACGCATTGAGCAGTACTTGCGAGGTATAGCCCTCAGGCTCAGTGGGAATGAATCAGAGGCGATCGCAGCCTTTGAAGCAGTCATAGCTGCGACTCCGCAGGGAGTTTTGGACGGAGAAATAGGTGCAGAGAGGGTGGACCTATTCGTTATAGCAGCATTCGACGCCTTGGGACGTTCGAATCAGATTCGAATTGCCGCTGATGCGGAACAGGATGTATTGGCCCAGATCATAGCGCGATTGCGCTCTGCATCCACGAATGGAGAAGATGTGCAGCAGGCTTTACAGGATGCAGCTCAATCCTCCTTGGCTGTGTTCTCTGACTTAACGGGACGGTTGATCTACCGGGCCCTGAGTCTAGAACACTAGGCAGGGAAGTCTGAGAGGTATGTAGCCCGATCAATCTCCAGGTTGGATGATCTTGAATTGGTTCGGTGGTCTTCGACCTTGTAGATGAGTAACGAAGTAATCCCAAGTGCGGCGGATCACGTAAGGTTCATTAGCGAATCCATGATTCCGGTTTGGCATTACAAGCAGGTCAAAATCCTTGTTATGCTCGATCAATTCATCGATCACCATGATTGTTGCATTCGGGTGTACGTTATCGTCCAGCGTCCCGTACATGAGTAGAAGCTTTCCTGAGAGTTCCCCTGCGAGATTCTGGTTCGCTTGAGAATCAAACGAATCAGTCCCGTCATCGTTCCTTTCGAGTAGACCGTGGTACTTCTCGCCCCATGTGTAGTCGTAGCTTCGATTGTCATGGTTTCCCGCACTTGATACAGCAACCTTAAAGAAGTCTGGATAGCTAAGGATCGCGTCTGTAGAGCTAAATCCACCACCTGAATGCCCAAATATCCCTACGTGATCGAGATCTATTTGGGGGTACTTTCTCGCGAGCTGTCTGAGTGCGGCGATGTGATCAGGTAACCCGTTATCACGCATGTTCCCGTAGTAGCTGTCATGGAAGGCCTTGTCACGGGCCGGGGTCCCCATCGCATCGATCAGGAAAACGATAAATCCCAATTCTGCTAACGCAGCGGCATTACCACCCTGTCTAACGGAGGCCTGTCTGACACGGACCGCACCAACCTGGGGTCCGGGATAGATGTAGTCTACGACCGGGTATTTAGTGTCAGGATCAAAGTTAGATGGGAAAAATAAGAGGCCGTGTACAGGGGTAACGCCATCCCGTGCAGTTGCCACAAAGTGAGTCGGAAAATTCCAGCCCGTTGCTAATAATTCAGAAAAATCACCCTCTTCCAGACCGAGCAGGATACTTCCACTGGAGTCTCTTAGAACAGTCGTGGGTGCAGATTCAAAGTCGCCGAACTGATCGATGAAATAGCGACCAGATGGACTCACCCAAATTTCGTGGTCTGCATCTTCTAGAGACAGCAATTCGATACGCCCACCATCTAAGGAGGCCCGATAAAGATGGCGGTTATAAATGTCACGGCCTTCCTCTCGGCCGACTCCCGTGAAGTAGGCCCAGCGGCCCGTATCATCGACATGGAGGAGGTCGATTACCATCCAGGGGCCTTCTGTAATGCGGTTCTTCAACTCTCCGGTTACTGCATCGAATAGATACAGATGTCCCCAACCATCTCGTTCTGACCACCACACAACCTCTGAATTCCCGTTGATCACCCGCCAATTTGGGACACCGCCAGAGCGCCCGTTAGCTTCGACGAACGTTTTAGAGCGCTCTTCAACGATCAAACGTGCTTCGCCGTTCTCTGTATCAGCGGCGAACAGCTGGAGCGTGTCATAGCTTCGGACGCTCCGTGTGAAGAAGACCTGCTCAGAATCATCACCCCAGCTTACGTCCTTCCAGAGCGTGTCGATCATCAATCCACAGCATGATGTATTCATCGCTTCGAGAGGATCGATTCGAACCTGCGTTGCTGTAGAGTTTTCTACATCGAAGATATGGATTTCGTAAGTCGGTATGACCGAATCCCCCGGGAGGGCTACGCGATAGCTGTGTAGTTCTGGGCGGCCTGTTTTCGCTTCGAGAAGGTGCAACTCCTTCACGTCACGCTCATCCAGTCGATGGGCTGCAATCCGCCGTGAGTCAGGGGACCAGGTCAGGACTGGTGGAGCTTCGTTGCCTTCTCGTTTCAGGGTGACTGCAGAGCAGCAGCCCTCAGGTGGAACAGCATAACCAAAGTTCTCTACACCATCTTCAGATAGACGTCTTTCCGCACCATCATCAAGAGAACGGATCCAAAGATTCTCATTTCTGGTAAATGCGACCCAACGCCCATCAGGCGACAGTCGTTCAGTGTTCGGACGAACCGGGATAGGATCTGGTCCTGCGCACGTGTAGGAAGCAAGGGAACATTCCCACCGTATTGAGTCACCGGTATGAAATTGAATGGACTGATCTTCCACAAAATCGAATGTTTCGAAGGGCAGCTTGTTTGCGACATAGGAGGTGTCAGCCGCGATCGAAAGCGCTGCAGCCAGACGATCATGATCGAACGCAACACTGCGTGTTCGTGAATCAGGATCCACCAGAATGAACTCGTGGCCATCGCCGATATGGCTGCGGTACCAGAAACGGTCACCATCAAGCCATTCTGGACTCATCTCGTCACCCTCGACGAGCATGGTCGCATTCCAACTCAAGAACTGCTCAGCTCTCGTGTAGTCGGTCGCAGTGGTTTGCCCGGATAAGGGGATCCAGAAGGTCATGATTGCTATGATTTCAAACGCTAAAATGTGCCTGTTAAGGATCGACACAGGTGTCTCCTATCAAAGGAATCGACGAAGCTGTGATCAGTCTGTTCACAGTCGCTGAAAGAGAGGTGTCAGCAATTTTCTTCGGGTCACGAACATAAAAGATGTAGTCGAAGCCTGTTTTTTCGCTAGGAATGGCTTTTGATAACTAATAGAGTCAGTACTTCTATTAATGTGATCTATAGCTTAGATCGAATTGCCGACAACTCTGAATGCACCGTAGGTTCGCTGTCCAATTTATGTTGCAAAGTGAGGTCCCAGATGCGTTTACTGTGTTTTGTAGTCATGCTCACGACTTGGGTGGTGGCAACGACACCGCTATCCGCGCAAGACGATGACGTACTTCGTTGGACTCCGAGTAAGAGTCTGGAATTCAACGTTGTGCAGCAGACTGCGATTTCTCCGGACGGTAGCCG